>JBDREF010000001.1:0-20899 GCA_043820045.1 Planctomycetota bacterium
TCGCTGGTAATTACTTGCACAGAACCCTGATCCACCGCCAGGCGACTATGGGGATTTGAGTATCTGAAATATGTTTTCCTCAAGCTATCCTTAGAAAAGAGCAAACAAAACCAACACTATGTGCCCAATCATTGGTTAGCAAACGCCATACCATGGCACGACTATCCTGCCGACCCAATGCCGCGATTCGCTGTAAAACCCTGACATAACTGCACTTAGATTACAATACAGACACGGGATGATCTTTAGAGAAGACATGCACGGCACGATTGTTTCCCAGATTTGAGAATCGCCGGGGGTACAAGTTCTCAGTTATGGGACGCCTTGCTGCCACGGCACCTCGAAATACCTTCGCAGGGGGTTTCTGAACCGTGGTTTTCAGAGGCAGATTTACGATTCGCCTGAGAGCAAGACCAGCCCTCGATGCTCAACACTAATCGCGCTGTGGGCCTTTTTCACACGACCGTTTTCAGCATCGAGGCATGGAAATCCTGGCATCCTGAAGATTGACCGGACAACCATCGAGGCCGGATTCATCGTACGCCGTCGTTGAATGCTATATCTGGTAATTGGGTTCTTTATCGCTCTTTGCCATGTCAACAAGACTCTGAAGCGTCATCGAATGCAAGACCTCCATTACCGCTTTCTGCACTTGAGCCCATACTTGCCGGGTAACGCAATCCTCTGCTCTCACGCAGTAGCTGTCGTCCTCGACGCACTCAGTCGTAATGACAGGCCCCTCCAGGCAAATGAAACAATCGCTCAGTCTGATCTGGCTGGGTAATTTGGCCAGGACGTACCCCCCTTTGGGACCTCTAACACTTCTGACAATCCCCGACGATTTGAGTATGGCCATCAACTGTTCGAGATATTTCACAGACAATTCCTGGTGCCGGGCAATAGTCTTCAGGCGCAAAGCTCCTTTTCCGTAGTTCTCCGCCAATTCCAGTATTGCCCGCATGCCGTATCTCGTTCGTGTCGAAAGTTTCATAATACTTCTCCAGTTATCCCCACCCCACGAGTAGAGTATAATACGAATTTGCTAATTCTCGATACTGAAAATTTCGACAAAACGCCCGAAAATCCACGATTCTGTGGAAAAGAAGACTTTTTTCAGTTTTTTTTCAAAATAACCTGTTGACAGAAGTTGGCCTTTGCGATATTATAGTATTCCGATTGGTTTAGTGATAATTGAATATGGGTTTCAGAAATGAAAATATCCAAGAAATGCCAATACGCTTTGAAGGCTTTATTTGAACTCGCTTGGCGCGACAGCGGAAAACCGGTGAAAACACACCGCATCGCGGATGCCCAGCGGATGTCGGCACGTTTCACCGAGATCATCCTTAACGAACTCAAGCACGGCGGCTTCGTCGAGTCAAAACGCGGAAATGAAGGCGGCTACATGCTCGCTCGGGACGCCGGAGACCTGACGGTCCGGGAGGTCGTCGAGTATATACAGGGCCCGATTTCGTTGGTCCCGGACGCCGCAAAACCCGCCGGGGCAGCGGCGTTCCTGGGAAATGAAGCATTCAGGGAGCTTTGGAATGAGGTAAACGATGCTGTCCGTAATGTTTGCGGCGGCAAGACCTTCGCCGACCTTGTCGAATTCGAGCGAAGCAGCAGAGTAAGTTGTCTGCCAAACTACAATATTTAGATTCCAAGAGGAAAAGTCAGCAGGTTTAGAGCTGCTCGAATTCGAAGCCTGTCAATACGGATACGACGCTAATCGAGGTGTAAAGTATATGGAATCACATATCAGGAGCATAGCGAAGGCAATTACCTGGCGTGTCGGCGGCACAGTTGTCACGTTTGCAGTTGCCTGGATTCTGACTCACGAACTCGAGTTGGCAGCCCAAATCGGTGCCCTGGATACGGCTATTAAAGTCGGAGCTTTCTATATGCACGAACGAATGTGGAATCGACTGAGTTTCGGCAAGAAGCAAGCGCCGGAGTATCAAATATGAGTATTCCCGGCATTTTAGCAAAGGCATTCGGGCCACAGAATATACTTGGACAAACGTGCGAATCAAGAACGTTAAGATGTTCTTGTTCGTGAAAGAATGTGGAACCGGCTGAATTTGGGCGGAAAAAAGAAACCAGAATATTACACCTTATTTTTTTCAAAAGGCATCTGTGAAATGATTACAGATATTAAGAGTCTGAAAGAACAGTTGGCAGATGAGACAGAAGGCTACTCTGCAGAAGAGTTGTTAAAGCTTATGGCGGAGCGGTTCGGAGATCGAGTGGCATTAGCAACGAGCTTCGGTGCCGAGGACCAGATTTTGACTGATATGCTCTGCAGAATAAACAACAGACCTTCGATATTTACGCTGGATACAGGAAGGTTGCCGGAGGAGACCTACGAAGTAATGCAGGCAACACGAGAAAGGTACAGGATTCAGATAGATGTATTATTCCCCGATTACAAAGAAGTTGAAGAGATGGTTAACAGTTTTGGTCCCAACCTTTTCCATGCGAGCATTGAAGCACGTAAACTTTGCTGCAGAGTTCGCAAGATCGAGCCATTGAAAAGGAAGCTAAGCGGGCTACAGGTATGGATATGCGGCCTGAGAGCTGAACAGTCAGTAACTCGTACCGATTTGCAGCGAATTGAACTTGATGAAAATTTCGGCCTTATAAAGGTATCTCCCCTGGTGGACTGGACTACAGAACAGGTTTGGCATTATATCCGTGAAAACAAAGTGCCATATAACAAACTTCATGATAAAGGCTATTCAAGCATAGGTTGTGCACCCTGCACAAGGGCCATCCGGAACGGAGAAGATGTCCGTGCAGGAAGATGGTGGTGGGAAAAACCCGAGCATAAGGAGTGCGGACTTCACCTTGGCAAAACAGGTAATAAAGGCAAAGAGGAGGTTCGGGACTAATGGACCAGCTTGAAGCATTAGAGTCCCAGAGTATTTTCATATTGCGTGAAGCTTATCGCAGTTTCAAGAATCTCGTGATGCTCTGGTCTATAGGCAAAGACAGTACCGTTCTATTATGGCTTGCCAGAAAAGCCTTTTTCGGTCATGTGCCATTTCCGCTCATGCACATTGACACCATGTATAAGATTCCGAAAATGATTGAGTACAGAGACCATTTTGCACGTGAGTGGAAACTGAATCTTATTGTCGGGAAAAACATCACGGCGTTGGAGGCAAAGGAAACATTCCCGGACGGCAAATTAGATAGGCTGCAGTGCTGTGCAACTCTTAAGAGCGAGGCATTGAAACATACCCTCAGCGGTGAATGGCCGCGATGGGTGCTTGACCATTCGACAGGTCAATACATTAAGCAGGAGGGCGGAGAACCATTTACAGGAGTCATTGTCGGCGCAAGAGCTGATGAAGAAGGCAGTAGGAGCAAGGAGAGATATTTTTCTCCTCGCGATCAGCATAATGAGTGGGACGTAGGCGACCAGCCGCCGGAATTGTGGAATCAGTTCAAAACCGATTTTGCGCCGGGGACGCATGTCCGTATTCATCCATTGCTGGACTGGACAGAGCTTAATATCTGGGAGTATATCGGCAGAGAGAATATACCCATCATTGACATTTATTTTGATCATGGTGAGGGTAAAAGGTACCGCTCTCTCGGCTGTTGGCCGTGCACTTCTCCGGTGGACTCAAATGCAAAAGACGTACGAGATGTAATTGAAGAGCTTCGCAGCGGCAAATTCTGCAACATTGCGGAAAGGTCGGGCAGAGAGCAGGACAAAGAAGACTGCGGCGGCCTCGAAACCTTACGTAGAGATGGCTATATGTAGCAGCCGCTTTACAGGACAGAGAAATGACACAGTTGATCACAGAGAATTACAGAAAGAACGGATCGTCGAAAGAGCAGATGAACATAGTTATCATCGGCCACGTTGACCACGGCAAAAGTACGCTTATAGGCCGGCTGATGGCAGATACGCGGTCTCTTCCCAAAGGGAAACTCGATGAGGTAAAAGCCAGATGTGCCCGTAACGCAAGGCCGTTCGAATACGCTTTCTTGCTGGATGCACTAAAGGATGAACAGGCACAGGGCATCACAATTGACTCCGCCCGCTGCTTTTTCCGCTCAAAAAAACGAGAGTATATAATAATTGATGCCCCCGGCCACATCGAGTTTCTCAAGAACATGATATCGGGAGCGGCTCGGGCTGAGGCTGCACTTCTGGTAATAGACGCCAGGGAAGGTGTTCGTGAGAACTCACGCAGGCATGGATATCTTCTTGGTATGCTGGGAATTAAACAGGTAGCAATATGTATAAATAAAATGGATATTGCAGGCTATTCGCAGAAAACCTTCGAGTCGATAAAGAATGAGTATCTTGGTTTTCTCCGCCAGATTCACGTTGAACCAATGGATTTTATCCCTTTGAGTGCCAGAGAAGGTGATAATGTGGCCAGTACGTCAGTCCGTATGCCATGGTACACGGGTAATACGGCACTTGAAACGATGGACAGTTTTACAAAAGAGACGAGCCATGTCAATAAACCGTTTCGGTTTCCTGTTCAGGACATTTATAAGTTTACGGAAGCCGGCGACGACAGAAGGATTATTGCAGGCAGAATAGAGACCGGTCGAATAAGAACAGGCGATGAGGTTATCTTCCTTCCTTCAGAAAAGAAATCGACAATTGTAACCATAGAATGTTTTAACGCGCCTGTTCAGACAGAAGCCCGTTGCGGCCAATCGACAGGTTTTACTCTTGACCGGCAGGTTTACATAAAACCTGGTGAGCTGATGTGCAAAACAAATGAGCCGTCTGCCAGAGTAGGTTCTCATTTGAAGGCAAATATTTTCTGGATGGCTCGTCAGCCCATGATAAAAGACAAGCGTTATAAGATTAAACTCGCAGGAGTCAGGGCGCCCGTTTGGCTTCGGCAGATAATCAATGTGCTTGATGCGTCTGATCTTACGACGGACTCAAATCGCCAGCAGATTGAAAGGCACGATGTTGCCGAGTGCATACTTGAAACCCTTAAACCGGTAGCATTTGACACTTCACAGGATTTATCACAAACCGGACGTTTTGTGATAATCGATAATTACGAGATTGCCGGCGGCGGAATAGTTCTTGATTCCGCACAAAATGTGACTAACCGGATTACCGAGCGGGTCGAACAAAGGGAAAAAAGATGGGAGCGAAGCAGCATCACACCCGAAGTAAGAACAGGCAGGTACAATCAGCGTTCAACTCTGGTGCTTATCTGCGGTTCTGCAGGATTAGCCAAGGAAAAACTGGCTAAAGCTCTGGAGGAAAATCTTTTTAATGACGGCAGGTTTGTCTATTATCTTGGTCTGTCCAACAGTCTGCTCGGCATAGATGCCGGTATGGATATCAGTGAATCGGGGGAACGTGATGAATACATCAGGCAACTCGGAGAAATATCGCATCTGTTTACAGATGCGGGGATGATACTCATAACCACAGTCAGCAATCTTGACGACTATGAACTTGAAACGATCAATACGCTTAATAAGCCTAATGACTGCAGAGTAATCAACATAGGCCTGAATCGCTTCAGCAGGACAAATGTTGACCTCCAGATTGACAGCCTGAATGATGTCGCAGATGCTGTCAACAGAATCAAGGAACTCCTGACGACAAAGAAATACCTGATAGAGTACTATTTGTAATCGGCTTTTGAAGAAAAACGATAAGATTATATGAAAACAGATACATTAGCAATACACGGGGGTTTTGCTGGCGACAGCGGCAGCGGCGCCACGGCTGTTCCGATCTGGCAAACTGTCTCCTACGCCTACAAGACCGCTCAGGAGATTGCGGATGCCTTTGCCGGCAAAGCGCCGGGGTACATCTATACCCGGATCGCAAACCCGACTTCAACCGCCCTTGAGGGCCGGCTTACGGAACTTGAAAACGGGATTGGCTGCATCGCAACCTCCAGCGGCATGGCGGCGATCGCATCGGCCGTGATAGCGCTGGTCAGGGCCGGCGACGAGATGATTGCCGCCGCTGGTATATTCGGCGGAACGGTGTCTTTGTTCGAGAACACGCTGAGCAGATTCGGCATAAAGACAACTCTGGTCGATGTTGCTGATACGAAGAACTTTGAAAATGCGATGAACAGCAAGACGAAGTTGATTTTTGTCGAGACCATTGGCAATCCTCGGATGGACGTGCCCGATATACCTGCTATCGCCGAAATCGCTCACAAAGCCAACATACCGCTGGTTGTCGATAACACCGTTACCACACCGGTTGTTTTCAAGCCCGGCGAGTTCGGTGCTGATATTGTCGTTCACTCGACGTCGAAGTTCATCAACGGTCACGGCACCGCCATAGGCGGAGCGATTATCGATACCGGCAACTACAATTGGCGAAAAGGGGCATTCGATGACATAAAACAGTTGTCTCAGCGAGTGGGTCAGTTGGCATTTCTGGCACACCTGCGAAGCGTGATCTATCGTGACTTAGGCGGCTGCCCGGCCCCGATTAATTCCTTTCTGATGCTGCAGGGTCTGGAGACTCTGCCGTGCAGAATGACCAGGCACTGTGAAAATACAAAGAAACTGGCTCACTTCCTGCAGTCGCATCCGAGAGTATCGTGGGTGAACTATCCCGGCTTGGAGAATAATCCATTCCGCGACAGGGTTGCCAAATTGTTTGGCGGTTGCGGCGGCGGACTGCTCACGCTCGGTCTTGGTGACCGCACAAGGGCTTTTGCTTTCATAGATTCCCTGAAGCTGGCGAAGAACCTTGCGAACCTGGGAGATGCCAAGACATTGGTGGTCCATCCGGCCTCGACCATATTTCACGAATTCTCCGAGGACGAGAAACGAGCGATGGGAGTCTCCGAAGATATGGTCAGAGTTTCAGTGGGCATAGAGGATTTCGAGGACATAAAAGCTGATTTCGAACAGGCTATACCGTAAACTTTCAAGGAGCTAAAATGAATATCGTCGTAAATGGCAAGAATACGGATACGACCGACGGTTTAACAGTAAGTGAACTTTTGACAAAAGAAAACGTGAAGATGCCTGAGATGGTATCGGTCGAACTCAACGGGCAGATTCTCAAGAGGGGCGAATTTGAGACAACCACTCTCAAGAACGACGACCAGATAGAGTTTCTCTACTACATGGGAGGTGGAAGTGCCGTTAACTGAAGAACAGATTGACAGATACAGCCGACACATAATCCTCGAGCAGGTCGGCGGCGTCGGGCAGGAAAAACTGCTGTCCTCGAAGGTACTCATCATTGGCGCCGGCGGTCTTGGTGCACCTGCCGGTCTTTATTTGGCCGCCGCCGGAGTCGGAACAATCGGCATCGTCGATGGGGACAAAGTCGAGTTGAGCAATTTGCAGAGACAGATAATCCATCACACCGCCGACGTGGCGACCGACAAAGTAAAATCCGCCGAAGCCAAAATGTTAGCTATAAATCCCGACATGAAAGTCAAGACTTACCACAAACTGGCAAAGGCCGACAACATTAGAGAGATTATCAGGGATTATGATTTTGTAATCGACGGAACAGATAACTTCCCAGCCAAGTTTTTGATCAACGACGCCTGCTATTTCGAAAAGATACCGTTTTCGCACGCCGGTATTCTTCGATTCGACGGCCAGTTGATGACGGTGCTGCCCGGCGAGACTACCTGCTATCGTTGTATCTTCAGCGGGCCGCCGCCCGCCAACGCAGTCCCATCATGCTCTCAGGCCGGGGTGCTTGGCGTTCTTGCGGGAGTGATCGGCTCTTTGCAGGCGACCGAGGCGATAAAATATCTGCTGGGAATAGGCGATCTGCTGACCGGTAAATTGCTTACATATAACGCGTTGACCATGGATTTTCGCAAGGTGGGATTGAACCGTAACCCGAGCTGCCCGTTATGCGGCCAGAACCCGCGCATAACAGAGCTTAAGGATGAAAAACAGATTGTCTGCGATCTGAAGAACTGCAAATGCTGAAACTGGATATTCCAACTCATATATTCGAGCAGATGGCCGAGCAGGCCAGGACCGAAGCGCCAATCGAGGCCTGCGGAATTCTGGCCGGCATGAACGGCAAAGCGCAAAAGATCTACAGGATGACGAATGCCGACCACCGCGGTGATCACTTCATGATGGAACCCAGGGAACAGTTTGCAGTCGTCAGGGACATTCGCTCGTCGTCTCTGGAGTTACTGGCGATATATCACAGCCATCCCGAGACGCCCGCCAGGCCTTCGGCCGAGGACATTCGTCTGGCTCTTACGCCGAATGTAGTTTACGTAATCCTTTCGCTCCAGAACGGGAACAGGCCCGCCTTGAAGGGTTTTCGTGTAGATAACGGCACGGTAACCGACGTGCCCGTGGAGATCTCGCACAAGTAGTGCTTATGAAGAACTTTATGTTTCCAATCAGACGGACTTTGTTATTGTTTTCAATTAACGTCATTGTTTTTGGCTGCGAGCGGCAGACGTTAAGAGAAAGCGACGATTTTGCGCTCGAGGCGGGAGACTTGCTTTTCCAGGACTCCGATTGCGGGCCGCTTTGCGATGCGATAGAGCAGGTCACCACCGGGTGTCAGGGGGCACGCTTTTCACATATTGGCATTGTGACAAAAGATGATACCGGCACTCTTGCCGTGATTGAGGCCGTATCGAGCGGAGTGGAGATTACACCGTTGCAGGCTTTTCTCGGCCGCAGCTTCGACGGGCAGCACCGCCCGAAGGTCGTGGTCGGACGTCTGAAGGAGCCTTATCGCCGGCTAATACCTTCCGCACTTGAAGAAGCCCTGGCGCTGAAAGGCAAACCCTACGACAAGGTATTTGCTATTGGCAACGAATCCTATTATTGTTCGGAACTCATTTATGAAATATTTCTGCGGGCAAACAATAATGATCCCGTGTTTGAATTGCAGCCGATGACATTCAAGTCGCCGGGGACGGGGAGCACGTTTCCCGAGTGGCAAGAGTACTTCTCCGGGTTAGGCGTCCCTGTTCCCGAAGGTCAGCCTGGTATCAATCCGGGCGGAATCTCACGTTCGCGCGCCGTTGCCATAATTCATGAATATGGCACCCCGGATAGAAGTCGAACAAATCTTAACTGAATGAATTTTGAGTTGCAGATGCTGTTGTAGTTGAAGTTCCTGTAAAGATTATGAAAGAATACAAATGAACGGAGCAATAGAGCCCATCTTGAACATACCGGAAAGCGTAAGGCAAGACACCGCCGGCTACCGCGCCCATGTCGAAAAATTTCTCCAGGGCCAAACCTCTCCAGTGGCCTTTCGGGCATACCGGGTACCCATGGGAATCTACGAACAGAGAACAGAAGGTAAATACATGGTTCGAATACGTATCGGCGCAGGATTCGTTCTGCCCCACCAATTGCAGCGAATAGCCCGGCTGAGTAAAACCCATGGAAACGGGATTGTCCACGTCACGACCAGACAGGACCTTCAGATTCACGAAGTCGAAATAGGGGATACTCCCGATGTCCTGGAGCAACTGCTCGAAGCAGGGCTTTCTGCACGCGGCGGGGGAGGCAATACCGTTCGCAATGTCACTTCCTGTCCAAGGGCTGGAGTCTGCCCCGAAGAAGAATTTGACGTTGCTCCGTATGCGATCGCCGCTGCCGAGTATCTCTTGCAGGACAGAAGCTCTTTCAATCTGCCGAGAAAGTACAAAATAGTTTTTTCGGGATGCTCGTCCGATTGTGCGTTTGCTTCGGTCGCGGACCTCGGTTTTTTTGCACATAAGAAGGACGGCGTCAGAGGCTTTTCGGTTTACGCCGGGGGAGGATTGGGTGCCAATCCCGCCGTGGCTGTGAAAATAGAAGATTTTGCAGAGGCCGCAGATGTCTTCGAAGTCGCCGAGGCCGTCAAGAGACTGTTCGACAAGCACGGCGACCGCGCAAATAAGCATAAGGCAAGGCTCCGATACGTTTTGGCCAGGGTAGGGGTCGAAGAATTCACCAGGTTGTACAAGCAGGAAAGAGAGATTATCAAGACCGAGGGGCTTGCTTTCGAATCGCCGGAGATTCGTAATATCGCGTCACGCTACCCGGTGCCGGAGGAATCGGTTACGGTTCGGCTATGGCTAAAGAAGGGTGACATACCGGCTGACGACCTGGAGAAAGTGGGCACAATAGCAGCCACGTACGGCCAGGGGTTCGTCAGAACGACCCAACTGCAGGACCTCCTCATCACAGGCGTTGCACAGGAGGATATCGAGAAGGTCAACGCCGAACTGATGAACCTGAGCATAAATGTCTTTGCAAACGGAACCCCTAAAGTAGTCGCCTGCGCCGGGGCATCGACGTGCAAACTGGGGTTGTGCCTTTCGAGAGATTTGGCCGATGCGATATCGAACAGGCTCGGTCAAGTCGATACTGAGACCGGAGACTCCGCGCCGGTGATAAGAATAAGCGGCTGCCCCAACTCCTGCGGGCATCACTACATCGCCGGCATAGGGTTCCAGGGCAAAGCCAGGAGAGTAAACGGCAGGTTGATGCCGTGCTACGACGTCATGACGGGCGCAAAGATTGTCGAGGGCCGGGCCCGCCTAGCCGAGAAAATCGGAACGGTCCCGGCCAAGCGAATACCTGATTTATTGGCGGAAGCCTTGAGCGAGGGGACGCCCGACGAAGAGCGGTTGAGAACTCTGACCGCTAAGTACGGCGATATCAGTGCGGAATCATTGCCGGAAGATTACTACTACGACTACGGTTCGGACGAGCCGTTCTCACTGGCCGGCAGAGGGCCGGGAGAGTGCGGCGCCGGCGTAACGGATGTAATCAAGCTGGATATCGACGAGGCAAAAGACGCAGTCAAGTCCGCCGCGGTCGATAGTGAGAATATCTATCGGGCGATTGTCGCAGCGGCAAGATCGCTTCTGTTCACGGTTGGCCTGGAACCGAAAAAGGACAGAGAAATATTCGGCGCCTTCAGCAAGCACCTCATCGAACCCGGCTGGGTAGAACCTCAGACGCAGCAACTCCTCGACGATGCCGTTGACTGGCGCATGGGTGACAGAGAATCAATCGACGATTTGCTGCCGCAGGTTAAGGATTTGACCGCCCGCGTGGAAGAACTTTTTCTTTCTCTCGATGCCAACCTCAAGTTTAAGGCCGAACTGGTCGAGCAGAAAGCATCTTCCGGGCGGGCTGAAAAGAAAACGCACGTTGCCGATCTGCGCGGCGTGGTATGCCCCTTGAACTTTGTCAAGGCCAAGATTGAGCTTGAAAAGCTCGAGGTCGGTGCTGTCCTTGAAGTGTTGCTCGACGAGGGTGAACCGATACGAAACGTCCCCGCGAGTTTTGCCGATCAGGGCCAGGAGGTTGTGGAAATCAAACAACGCGGCGACCACTTTTGTGTGAAGGTGCGCCGCAAAAAATGATTGCTCATCATTCCGCTTTACGACCCAAAACTTCAGGTATGATGCAATGAGAAAAAGAAAGAGATTATGTGGTTGATATCAGGATCTTGAGGTAGGAAAGATGGCAGAGACAAACAGGGTTTATGAGAGCATTATCGATCTGGTAGCGAGCCCGGAAAACCCTACCCCAATGGTTAGAATAAGCGAAAGAGTCAATCCGAACGGGGATTTGAAGATTTACCTCAAGCTGGAAAGGTACAATCCCTTCGGCTCTATCAAGGACAGAATCGCCTTGTCCATGCTAAGGGGAATCCAGATCAATGAAGGCCAATGTCTGGCCGAGCCTTCATCCGGTAACACGGGCATCGCTTTGGCGGCGATTGCGAACGCAAAGGGCATTCCCATAGAGATAGCGGTCCCCCAGGGCATACCGGAAGAGAAGAAGACCATCCTGAAATTGTTGGGAGTGCGGACTTTGTGGGAGGCGGACGACAAGCTGTGCCCGCTGTTTCCGAATGAAGGGGCCAGAGGTCTTGTGAACGCGATGCTGAAAAGCAAAGGCGGTGAAAAATACATAAGTCCGAACCAGTATGAAAATAAATTGAACGTTCAGGCGCATTACGAAACAACCGGTCCGGAGATATGGGAACAGACCGGTGGGCAGATTGACTACTTCTTTGCCGGCTTTGGGACATGCGGCACCCTGACCGGCGTCGGCAAATACTTGAAGGAGAAAAAAGACTCCATAAAGATAGTCGCGGTCGAGCCGGCCGGAGCCGACCATAATCTGCCGGGTATGAAGCGAATATCCGATCTCGCGGAAGATTTGGTGCCGAAAATTCTTGACAAGTCGGTAATAGACGATATTGTTACAGTCGCTGATGACGATGCATACCAAACAGGAATCCGGTTGGCGAGGGAAGAAGGTATCCTTGTCGGTCCTACGACAGGCGCAATATTATACGCGTCGCTTCAATATGCAAGAACATATAAAGGGCTGGCCGTTGCTATCTCCCCCGACTATGCGTTCAAGTATATGAGTTTTTACAGACCTTATGTCGAAAATCAGGGAAAGCCTTAGTTTGGCTATCGAAATAAGCAGAGGTACGCAGAGCGTTATGACGACTGAGGCGCAGCGCGGCACAATGAATTTCGTATTTATGAAATGGGGCTGATGATTTCATGTATCCGGCAAGAAATACGAACAATAAAACCGGACAAATAAGTTACTTCGTTTTAGAGGAGTAAGTAAATGAGTATAGCGAAAGATATGACAGAGTTGATCGGCAAGACACCGTTGTTGCAGCTAAACAGAGTGAGCAAGGATTGTAAGGCAACGATAGCGGCCAAATTGGAGTTCTTCAATCCGGCCAGCAGCGTCAAGGACCGCATCGGCGTTAGTATGATATTGGCGGCAGAGCGCGACGGCAAAATCAAGCCCGGAATGACTCTCGTCGAACCAACCAGCGGCAATACCGGAATCGCCCTTGCCTGGGTCGCAGCGGCGAGGGGTTACAAATTGATACTCACTATGCCCGAGTCGATGACCGTCGAGCGCAGGAAAATACTGGAACTGTTCGGCGCCCAAATCGTGCTCACGCCCGCCCAGGAGGGCATGACCGGCGCCGTAAACAAAGCTACCCAGATTGTCGAGGAAAGCGACGGTGCTTTCATGCCGCAGCAGTTTCAGAATCCTGCGAATCCCCAGATCCACAAGGAAACGACTGCGGAAGAGATTTGGAAGGACACCGACGGAAAGGTGGATATCTTCGTTGCCGGCGTAGGTACCGGCGGAACGATTACCGGCGTCAGTGAAGTGCTAAAATCACGAAAACCTTCCGTCAGAACATATGCTGTTGAGCCTGCCGATTCGCCAGTGCTCTCCGGCGGCAAACCGGGTCCGCACATGATCCAGGGAATCGGAGCGGGCTTCATCCCGGACGTATTCAACAGAGAAGTTGTTGACGAGGTTGTTCAGGTCACGAACACCGAAGCGTTCGAGATGGCGCGACGCCTGGCCAAAGAGGAGGGCATATTCGCCGGCGTATCCTCCGGCGCCGCAGTAGCCGGCGCGATCAAAGTAGCCAGGCAAAAAGATAATGCCGATAAACTGATCGTCGTGATATTGCCCGATACGGCCGAGCGGTACATAAGTACGGCGTTGTTCGAGTAGAGACGAACTGCAAACAATGACAGCCGATAACTGGAAGATCAAGTTATTGGAGCCGAGCTTTTCGCCCTGGGAGCCCAGGAAGGAACGTTCGAGGCAAATCGCCGTGCTGATGAGCGGCGGGGTGGACAGCAGCGTCACAGCTCATCTTCTCAAAGAGCAGGGCTGGGACGTACTGGGTATCACCATGAAGATACCGGTTTCATGCGATACGACCAGCCGGGGCTGCTGCGGAGCCGATGCGGCCTTCGTATGCAACGAGCTTGGCTTACCGCATTATTTCGCCGACGTCACCGGGGCGTTTGAAGAACTCATAATAGAGCGATTTCGCCGGTCGTACGCCGAGGGCGAAACTCCCAATCCCTGCGTTGACTGCAATACCATCCTGAAGTTCTCGCTGCTGTGGGACTTCATCGAGGAAACATTCGGAATCACACACCTTGCCACCGGTCACTATGCGAAAGTTTCCAAAACGCCAAAACGCGCGTACCTCGGCAGGGCCAGGGACAAGACTAAAGACCAGAGCTACTTTTTGTACGGCATCGACTCGGAAAGGCTCGACAGGTTTGTTCTTCCACTCGGCGAATTAACAAAAAACGAGGTTCGCGCGGTCGCCAGAGAGCTGAATCTGACTGTTGCCGAAAAGCCGGAAAGTATGGAATTGTGCTTTGCCGGCGAAGGAGACTACAGGGCGGCACTAACCAGCACCTGGGCCGACCACAGCGGCGATATAACCGACATGCACGGCAACAAAATCGGCACACACAAAGGCATCGCAAACTACACCCTCGGCCAGAGAAGAGGCATTGGGTTCGCAGGCGGCCAGCCGCTTTACGTGGGCAGAATAGATGCCAGAACAAATACGATCGCCCTGGGCACCAGGGAAGAAGTCAGCTTCAACACCGTAAGAGCCGACCGGGTCAATACGCTTATACCCGAAGAACTCGTCGCCGACGGACGCATGTACGGCAAAATCCGTTCGTACGGCGACCCGCAAGAATGCACGCTTACCGATGTGGGGCGGGACAGTATAACGGCCGAATTCACCGAGCCTCAGTTCGCACCTTGCCCGGGCCAAAGGCTGGTTTTGTACAACGGGGACTATAATATCATCGCCGGCGGCACAATATCCGCAAAAACCACAGCCGGGAAATAATTTGCATTTTTTCTGAACACAAGATACCCCAGGGGGGTATATTATCTATGCAAATACAGGAACGGTTGCAGATTATGAAAAATCCGAGTCATGAGGACAACTTGGTTGCTTTGAGGCGGATTGAGGGTCAGGTTCGCGGCGTTCAGCGCATGATCGAGACTAAACAGTACTGTATCGACATCCTGAACCAGATATACGCTGTAAAGGGCGCCCTTCGCAAGGTCGAAGAGAGGATTCTGGAAAGGCACTTTCAACACTGTGTGACTGAAGCTGCAAAGGGAGCTTCTAAGAAAGAAATGCAGCAAAAGCTGGACGAAATTCTCAGGCTGATACACCAGACGCGCAAAGGATAAATTAGACTTACTGTCGGACGATTCTCGGGTATAATGAAATGATTGTATCATTTAAGCTTAATGGGGTAAGGAACATGAAAGCACAAGTCTTTCCGATATTGGCGGTCGTGCTTGTCTGTGTATCACCCGTCCGGGTTTCAGCGCAGCCGAACGATGCCAACGATTTACAGACCCTTCAAGGCTACCTGCGCTATGCAGCCTTGAACAACGCGGGCCTGAAGGCGGCATTCGAACAATGGAAAGCGGCCATAGAGCAAGTCCCGCAGGCCAGGGCGCTGCCCGACCCGCGATTTACGTACGGCTATTTTATCGAGGAGGTCGAAACCAGGGTCGGGCCGCAGCGGAACAAGTTCGGAATTACACAGATGTTTCCATGGTTCGGAACAATCGAGGCCAGGACCCGGGCCGCCGGAGCAACCGCCGGGGCCGCAAAGAAACGGTACGAAGCGAGAAAGCTGAAACTCTTTTTCGAAGTCAAGGACGCATTCCATGAATATGTTTATCTGGCAAGGGCTATCGATATCGCAAAGGAGAATCTTGAGCTTATCAAGAATTTCGAAGAAGTCGCCGTGACGAAGTACATCGGTGCGGCGGCAGGGCACCCCGATGTAGTACGGGCCCAGGTCGAGTTGGCGAAACTCGAAGACCAGTTGAGAACTCTCGAAGGATTGAGAGAGCCGATAGTGGCCAGGCTCAATGCGGTATTGAACCGCAAGAGTGCCGGGCTGCTGCCGTGGCCGACGAAGGAAGACTATGACGCCGTAGAAGTTGACCGCCAACAGATGAAAGAACTGCTCCAGTCCCGCAATCCCGAACTACAGGCTCTCGACTTCGAACTCGAGAGCGCCAGGAGCAGGCTGGAACTGGCAAAGAGGAATTTCTACCCCGACATAGGCATAGGCGTTGATTGGACTCAGACGGACGATGTGATTATGGCCGGTACGAGAGACAGCGGCAAAGACCCTATCGTTCTGATGTTCACTCTGAACCTGCCGATATGGCGCGATAGCTACAAGGCGGCCGAGATCCAAGCCAGGGCTAATGTCAGAAAGACCCAGCTTGATAAAACCGAGATGGAGAACACGCTGATTGCCCGCGCAGAACGAGTCCTGTACAACCTTGAGGACAGCGAGAGGAAGCGCCGCTTGTACGGAGATATTCTCGTACCGAAAACGCAGGAGCTTGTCAGCGCATCGGACTCGGCGTATCAGGGCGGCACAATAGATTTCCTCAGCCTGATAGATGCCCAGCAAACTCTGCTCAAATTCGAGTTGCTTCACGAACGTGCAGTGGCCGACAGCCGGCAGAAACTCGCTGAGCTGGAAATGCTGGTCGGTGCCGAGCTTAACAGCACCCAAAGAACAGAGGAGAAGAACGATTGATGTTATCCGGGCTCAAGCCGGATAAAAGGAGTCGGCGAATGAAGACAAAAGTTTTGTCCATTCTGGTATTGATGGCCGCTCTGGTTTTGGCGATGAATTCAGGGACCTTTGCGGCCGAGCAATCAGATCATGAGCACAACAGTGCGTTCTCATGGTTCTCTCTGGTTCGGCCGCTGGGAATTGCGACGCTCTGTTGTCTGTGCGCGACCTTTCTTACCGGCTTGTTTCGTAAAAAACTCAGGGCAAGATTCCTGAAGATACATTTACCGCTGGCAATTGCCGCGGTGACCCTTGGCCTTACACACGGCCTGCTGATCTTCATCTTGTACGGGTGAACCGGCGATGTGAATGGCTTGAAAAGGCAGCATGTCGGGCGATTGAAATACTACTGAAATAGTATAGTTTGCAGAAACAAAGGTGATTGCTATGAAAGAAACGGGTGCAATGTCAAAAAAGGTGGCACAAGCCGCCGCCCTGATCATCTTCCTGGCGGCAGGATTCCTGGCAGGATATTTTGTCAAAGGACTCGCCCCGGCACATGACCACGAATCTGTTGCCGTCGATGCGAATCAGACAGACACCTCACAGGGACAAACGTGGTGGACCTGCTCGATGCATCCGCAGATTCACCAGCCCAAGCCGGGAAAGTGTCCGCTTTGTTTCATGGATTTGATCCAGGCATCGTCCGAGGGCGGTGACATCGGGCCAAGGCAGATATCATTCTCCACCGAAGCGATCAAACTCATGGAGATTGAGACCACGGCCGTACAACGCAGGTTCGTCACCACCGAAATCCGGATGGTGGGAAAAATCGCCTACGATGAAACGCGAGTTAAGCACATAACCGCCTGGGTCCCCGGCAGAATAGACCGGCTCTACGTGGATTTCACGGGAATCACAGTCGCAAAGGGCGACCACATGGTGTACCTTTACAGTCCCGAGCTGCTGGAAGACCAGCGAGCGCTGCTGGCGGCCATCGCCGGAGCGCAGAACATAAGGCCCGGAAGTTCCGATTTCGCGGAAAGACTGAAGTCGTCGAACGTCGAAGCCGTCAGAACCCGCCTGAGACTGCGGGGCCTGGCAGATGAACAGATCGCGGAGATCGAGAAGGCAGGCAAACCTCTTACGCACCTGACGATTTACTCACCGATAGGGGGAGTGGTCATTGAGAAGAACGCTACCGAGGGCATGTACGTCAACACGGGCACACTTATATACACTGTCGCCGATTTATCGAAGTTGTGGGTCAAGCTTGACGCTTACGAGTCCGATTTGCCCTGGATTCGATACGGCCAGGAAGTTGAATTCACCACGGAGGCAAATCCGGGAGAAGTGTTCAAAGGCAGAGTAAGCTTCCGCGATCCCGTACTCAATGCCAAGACCAGGACGGCCAAAATCCGCATCAATATCGATAACCCCGACGGCAAACTCAAACCCGAGATGTTCGTAAGGGCCGTGCTGCGGGCAAGAGTCGCCCAAGGCGGTGCTGTAATGGATCCCGACCTGGCGGGCAAGTGGATTTGCCCGATGCATCCGTCGGTCGTCAGAGCCCAGGCCGGCAAGTGCGACATCTGCGGCATGGATTTGGTGGCTACCGAGTCACTGTACGCCGCAGCCGGCGAGCCTAATGAGCCGCCCCTGGTAATCCCGGCCACTGTGCCTTTGATAACCGGCAAGCGAGCGGTTGTGTACGTCCGGATACCAGACGCCAAGAAGCCAACTTTCGAAGGCAGAGAAGTGGTCCTTGGCCCGAGAGCGGGGGATTACTATCTGGTTAAAGAGGGTCTTTCCGAAGGAGATATTGTCGTCACTAACGGCAACTTCAAGATTGATTCGGCTCTCCAGATACAAGCCAAGCCCAGTATGATGAGCGCCGAGGCCGGGCGTAAGCAGGAAGCTCTTGAAGTCTCGGACAAATTCCGCGAGCAGCTTTGGGCCGTTGTTGAGAAGTACTTATCGCTGCAAAATTCGCTCGCCAGCGACGACAAGGACAGTGCGGCCCGTGCGGCGGGCGAAGCCCTCGATGCGCTCTCCGCCGTCGATATGGGCTTGCTAAGCGGCGAGGCTCACAACATCTGGATGAGCAATAGCGGGAACATGAAAACGGCGCTAAACAAGATAAAGCAGGCCCATGCAATTGAGCCAATGCGCGAAGGATTCGAGAAGCTCTCCAATGAGCTAATAGCCACAGCGGAGAGGTTCGGAACTTACAAGACCAAGGCTCTTTACAAGTTACATTGCCCAATGGCGTTTAACAACAAAGGGGCCGACTGGCTGCAAATAGACAAGGACACACGCAATCCCTATTTTGGCGCGGCCATGCCTAAGTGCGGCCAGGTAGTTGGAGTGATTGGAAACGAAACGAAGTGAAAACAGTCTTTTCAAACCTATCTTTAAGGAGCAAGAAAATGAAGGCACAAAGTACAAAAATTGTAGCGATGTTGTTGGCAATCCCAGTCTTATGTGTGGGGCTGCTCATGCTAAACGGCTGCAAGGATTCGGGGTCGGAACCCTCAGCAGACTCCGGTCAGCCGATGCAGGAAATGCAGGGACATGAAGGGCATGACCACGCACAAATGGCTATGACAGATGAGTCGGCAAAAGAGACCGTTGCTACGGCCGAGCAGACCCTCTGTCCGGTCATGGGCAACCCCATTAACAAGGACCTCTTCGTCGAGTACCAGGGCAAGAAGGTCTATTTCTGCTGCCCGGCCTGCAAACCGGAGTTTGAAAAGGACCCCGCGAAGTACGTTGCGAAGCTTCCTCAGTTCCAGAAGTAAGCGGGGCAGGGGAACCGATGACGGCATGCTATGCGGTAGCGTTGTGCAAATATATTGAAGACAGACTCGTTCACTCTTGGCGGATGAACTTATGGACGAACCGACTATTCAGAAACAATCGCTCATCGACAAGATAATTCGGTTTTGCCTTGAGAACAAGCTGGTTGTCGGGCTCCTGGTGGTAATGTTCGTCGGATGGGGCGTCATGGTGGCTCCATTCGACTGGGACCTCCGGGGCCTGCCGAGGAACCCCGTTCCGGTCGATGCCATTCCGGACATAGGGGAGAACCAGCAGATAGTTTTTACCGAATGGATGGGACGTTCGCCCCAGGACATCGAGGACCAGATAACCTATCCGCTTACAGTGTCCCTTCTGGGTATCCCCGGCGTCAGAACGATCCGCAGCTACTCGTTTTTCGGGTTCTCTTCAATATACATAATATTCGAGAGCAAAGTCGATTTTTACTGGTCGCGGAGCAGAGTGCTTGAGAAGCTCAGCTCGCTGCCGTCCGGGACACTTCCGGAAGGAGTGCAGGCAACGCTGGGGCCTGATGCGACGGGCCTGGGGCAGATCTTCTGGTACACACTCGAGGGCCGGGACGAAAACGGCAACCCGGCCGGGGGCTGGGACCTCGACGAGCTGAGGACAATCCAGGACTGGCATGTCCGCTACTCTTTGCTCGCGGCTGGAGGTATAAGCGAAGTAGCCTCAATCGGCGGGTTCGTCAAGGAATACCAGATAGACGTCGATCCCGATGCGATGCGGGCCTACGATGTCGGCCTGGACGAGGTATTTATGGCCGTAAAGATGTCCAATATTGACGTCGGGGCCAGGACAATCGAGATTAACAAGGCCGAGTATGTGATTCGCGGCCTGGGATTTATCAAGGATATCTCGGACATAGAACGGTCGGTAATAAAGGTCAACGACAATGTCCCGATCTACGTTAAAGATATAGCCAAGGTCTCATTCGGCCCGGCCCTGCGCCGGGGAGCCCTGGACAAAGGCGGGGCCGAGGCCGTCGGCGGCGTGGCGGTTGTACGCTACGGGTTCAACCCACTTGAAGCTATCAAAAACGTAAAAGCCAAAATCGAGGAGATATCGCCGGGCCTGCCCAGGAAGACTCTGCCCGACGGCACGGTTTCGCAAGTGACGATTGTGCCGTTTTACGACCGCACAGGACTTATCTATGAAACCCTGGGCACGCTAAACAGTGCTCTTACCGAGGAAATCCTCGTCACGATCATCGTCGTGATCGTTTTGGTGATGCACCTGAGAAGTTCGATACTGATCAGCGGCCTGCTTCCGTTGGCTGTATTGATGTGCTTTATTGCGATGAAGGTGGCCGGGATTGACGCCAATGTCGTAGCCCTCTCCGGTATTGCCATCGCCATCGGTACGATGGTGGATATGGGCATAATAATCTGTGAGAATATCCTCAAGCACCTCGATGAAGCCGGGCCCGACGACAACAAGCTGGAGGTCGTTTTCAAGGCATCCAGCGAGGTTGGCGGCGCTGTCCTGACCGCCGTTTCGACTACTGTGGTCAGCTTCCTGCCGGTCTTTACGATGACCGGGGCTGAAGGCAAGCTCTTCAAACCTCTGGCTTTTACCAAGACCTTTGCGCTGATCTCCGCGGTAATCGTAGCTTTGACCATAATTCCGCCTGCCGCCCATATCCTATTTACTCGAAAAGCCGGCATAAGGAAGCTGAGACAATACTTGTTGGGTGGCTT
>JBDREF010000002.1:0-10465 GCA_043820045.1 Planctomycetota bacterium
TCGATCCCCGGCGCGATCGTGGTCTTGGGTCTTGTAGTATGGCTTGGCTTTGCGAGAGTCTTCTCCTTCGTCCCGGAGGGGTTCAAGTCAAACAGGTTGTGGTTTGCAGGCGTGCACAGTTTTCCCGGCCTGGGCAAGGAATTCATGCCTCCTCTGGACGAGGGCTCGTTTCTATACATGCCTACGACTATGCCTCACGCTTCTATCGGGGAGTGCCTGGACGTGCTGCAAAAGCAGGACATGGCCTTCCAGTCCATCCCCGAAATCGAATCCGTGGTGGGAAAAATCGGCCGGGTGGAATCCCCCCTTGATCCTGCGCCAATATCAATGATCGAAACGGTCATCAATTATAAGTCCGAGTATATTAACGACAAGGACGGACACCGCATCCGTTTCCAGTATGACAGAAAGACGGGGCAATTCGTTCGTGACAGCAACGGCGAACTGGTACCGGACAGCCACGGCAGGCCTTTCAGGCAATGGAGAGACCACATAAAGAGCCCGGACGACATCTGGGACGAGATTGTAAAAGCCGGCCAGGTTCCCGGCACTACCTCTGCTCCGAAGCTACAGCCAATTGCCACACGGATAGTAATGCTCCAGAGCGGCATGCGCGCGCCGATGGGCGTGAAAGTCAAAGGACCCGACCTGGACACAATCGACAAGATCGGCCTGGAAATCGAGCGATATCTCAAGGAGGTTCCCAGCGTAGAACCGACCGCCGTAATAGCGGACAGGATTGTCGGCAAGCCGTACATTGAAATCGATATAAACCGGGACGCCATCGCCCGTTACGGGATAATGATCCGCCAGGTACAGGATGTTATTGAAGTCGCAATAGGCGGTAAGCGCATTACGACAACGGTCGAGGGACGCGAGAGATTCGCCGTCAGGGTCAGGTACGTGCGCGAATTGCGGGACCAGATTGAGACCTTAGGCAAAATTCTGGTCCCCTCACGTGATGGAGCACAAATACCGCTTATCCAACTGGCGGATATTCGCTACGTGCGCGGTCCGCAGGCGATAAAGAGCGAAGACACGTTTCTGGTCGGCTATGTCCTGTTTGATATGAAGCCGGGCCACGCGGAAGTAGATGTCGTCGAGGACTGCCAGCGGTATCTGAAAAACAAGATCGACAGCGGCGAATTTGTCATACCCGCAGGTGTGAGTTATACTTTTGCCGGAAGCTATGAGAATCAGATTCGTGCGGCCAAAACGCTCTCGGTAGTGGTACCTTTGGCCTTGTTCATAATATTTCTGATTCTGTATTTCCAGTTCAAATCCACTGTTACGAGCCTTCTGGTATTCTCGGGAATAATTGTCGCATGGGCGGGCGGATTCCTGATGATATGGCTGTACGGGCAGGATTGGTTCCTCAATTTCGACGTATTCGGTGTAAACATGCGGCAGTTGTTCGGCGTGCACACAATAAATCTCAGCGTAGCCATCTGGGTGGGCTTCCTGGCACTGTTCGGCATAGCTTCGGACGACGGCGTGGTAATGTGCACGTATCTCCAGCAGTCGTTCCACGGCAGAACTCCCGGGAGCATCGAAGAGGCGCGCCGGATGGTCATAGAGGCGGGCAAGCGCAGGATTCGCCCGTGCCTTATGACAACGGCAACGACCATACTGGCACTAATCCCTGTGCTTACCTCCACAGGGCGCGGTTCGGATATTATGGTTCCGATGGCAATACCTTCCTTCGGCGGAATGACGATCGAAATACTCACAATGCTTGTCGTGCCCGTCCTGTATAGCTTCATGAAGGAGTCCAGGTTGAAGCTCAGCGGGGCTCTCTGAGAGCCCGAATGGCCGGGTAACCGACAACTTTCGGGCCGTCGACGGGAGCCCGTGCCCGGTCGGACAGAGTATTCGCCCGCCTTGCCGCAAAAAACTAAGGGCCAAGCGCGGCCAGCCAAACCCACATCCAACCCATAAGCTCTTTATTAGAAAGGACTTGGGATTATCGACCCCGGCACAAGAGCATGATGGAATCACTTTCAGTACATTTAATCTTGACTTCCAGCCCCGCAGGCTGTATAAATGATATGTGTGCTATATTGCTTTTCCGGACGAAGCGAAACTACTCTGTTTGAATAGTGGTATTTCGAGCACAGTTTTTTGGGTTGGCTTGAATGTTTGACGCGGGCAAAAACGCTATTCTCGCCGGGGGCAGCGGGACTGAACTCCACAAGAGAGTCGCTCAGGCCGCGAAAGTCTTCGAGGAGTACGGCGATGAAATCCGCGCCGTAATCTGCTTTAACGTCCAGAACGAAACGAAAGCAGATGATATTTTCCAGGAATTCTTCATCTCCCTCGTACATAATCCGGTTCCTCCGGGCCTCAAAGACATCAGGTCATATCTGTACAGAGCTGTCACAAACGATGTTATTGACTCTTCACGGCAGGTTAAGAATCATCAGGACAGTGTTGAGAAGTATGCCGAGATGCGGATGTATTCAGTATCGCAGGAAGATCCGCACAATATGGCCATCAACACGGAAGAGACCGAAAAGATGTTCCAACTGATCGAAAGCCACCTATCCCAGCGTGAATCCGAAGTCGTTGTTCAGCGATTCGGCCTCGGCCTTACTATTGCCGATACTGCAGAGAAAATACGTGTGGACAGGAGAAGCGTTTCTCGTTACCTTTCTATGGCGATGAAGAAAATGCGTAAATTTGTGCCTGAAAGTGGGGATTGAATCTGATGATAGCTCGTAACCCGTATTCAAATTGCATAGATGCTCGGGTGTACTACTATGACTTCCTCAGAGAAGAAACCAGGGGGAGCATTCCCGAAAACGCATTGGAACACATGACTCAATGCGACGATTGCCGGACAGAGATGGAAAAACTCAGAGTCGTACTTGAACGTGTGGACAAGAAAATCGACAGCGCACAGAGCCGGAAAAATGCGGCCATCGGCACTCTTCTCAAGCTTCATTTCGCCTATATAGGCGAACCGGTAACGTGTGAAACTGTAAAACCGTTTCTGCCTCCTCTGGCAGACCCGGCTTTGCAGATTCGCACACCCACCCCCATAACTGCACACATCGACAGGTGCCGGGCGTGCAGCGACGATTTGACGACCTTGCGCGATCTTCACCTTACTCACAAACAGTTATGTCACCTGGGCCAGCTCCTGGCGGGCGAGGCAACCGGCGATGACGTGAGCTGCTCGCAGGCCCAGGCCGCTATTCCGAGCGTTGTCTCAATGGCTCTCGGCGAAACAAATGCGGAAACGTTGAAGCATTTGTGCACCTGCCCCGAATGCAGGAAACAATTGTGCCGACACCGCGAAACGGTCCGCAGACAATTGCTTCAGGATGAATCATCTCGGAACGAACTTCCCTGCGAGGCCGTCTCAGCCTCCGACATTTACGATTACTGTCTGCCCTATGGGCTTGACCCGGCCGACGACCAGTACGCGGGTTTTCGCGAATCGCTGACCTCACATTTGCGCAGTTGCCCGACGTGCATGGCTAAGATTCAGGACCTGCATAACATGATCTGTGGTATCGCCGCCAGAGTTGCCTCCGATATCGCCACGATATACAGTATTACGGAGCAGCCTGCCGAAGAAAAGTCTCTCGGCGAATCCGACGGGCCTTACGCCGGCTTCCCGGTCGAGGTGGAACTGGTACAAACTCATAACAGAGCGGACTTGGAACAGCCGGCGGCGACTATCGACTTTACCGCCCGCCTTAAGCAGAAAGCCTCGGCGTTGGCCGCCAGACCGCTGTTCAGAGCCGGCGCGGTTGCGGCTGTTCTGCTGATAGGACTGGGCCTGCTGCTTAGCGGGCCGACGGCCACCGCCATCACGTTGGACCAGCTTTACGGCGCCGTCCTCCAAACGATCAGGAATGTCCATATCACAAGCTTATCGGACACCGGAGAACTGTGGGAAGATACCTGGGTATCACGGCCCATGAACGTCCTTATGCGCAAAACTCAGCAGGGGTTTGTTCTCTCAGATGTCGTGAATAAGGTTAGAAGAGCCAAACAATTGGGCGGCGGTTCAACCGAAGAAACAATTCTCCCGGATGAAGTCTGTGCCGCGCTCAAGCTGAGAATCGATAGCTCTCTGGGCCTGTTGCCCTTTGACCGCGTATCCGATGTTCCTGCAGATGCCAGTTGGAATCGCGCAGCCGACGAAAGTCTGGGAATCGCCGACAAGAGCAGCGAAGTATATGATCTGACCTGGGTCGATAAGACAGCCCGCGATTCCGCCGTATTCCGGAAGGCGCGGTATTTTATTGACCCCGAAACAGGTTTTCCGGCTAAAGTCGAGTTCTACAGGAGGTATTCCGCTGAGAGTGAATACATCCTGCGGTCACAGTTGATAGTCGAATATCTAAGTGACGGGCAGTTCAAGGCTCTTGTGAAAGACGCTTCTTTCTAGATCGTTCCCACCCTTGTTGTCCTTGCCATTGACCACACCGGCAAAAGCCTCTCTACAGATTTGGAAGGGCGGTTTCACTTCGGCAGCCAAAGCGGCGTGCGATTCATGTAGCCATCGTCCAATTTTTCGACAAATAAATCCTCGGCCTTTTCCCGACCGGCATGGCCGTCTGCAAATCCGACGTTGACTGTTTTGCCCGGATGGCGGCCGTCTATAGCGTCCCTTTTCTGTTCCGGCAGCAGACTTTTGTCGCTGTTGATCTTTAGCCCTGGTATATAAGCGGCGTCTTCTGCGCCTGGGCCGAGAGGGACGGGCGGGACATCCGTAGCATGCCACCAGCCTATTATGCTGTAGCCGCTGTCAACAATCAGCAGAGTCTGCTCCGGATGCGGCATGTCGCGGCTGCCTGGCAAAGGCTGCTCATCAACCTTACATATTGAGCGGTTCACTCCGTAGTTGCTGTAGAGGATTTCATTCTTGAAGCTTGGATGAGTTAGAGACTTCGATGGACAGCGGAATATCGAGTTGTCGGTCACGTTATACCATTTCATACAGTGAAACCACCACCATCCCCGCCTGTCTCGTCGAGGGTCTCCGGGATAGCCGCCGGGAGGCGGAACAAAAGGACTGTGGGTGAAACCATAAGGGAATGTTTCGTTTTCGGTTTCGTACATGAACAGGCCCATTGCCAACTGTTTCACATTCGAACCGCACAGGACGGTTTTTGCCCGCTGCTTCGAACTCCACAATGCCGGGATCGAGACGGCCAATGCAAGAGCAATTACACCAATGACTATGAGTAACTCAATGAGTGTGAAACCGGGGCGTTTCATAGTAGTGCATTCTACGGCCGCTCTTGCAGACAGTCAACTCAGACAAAAAGTGTCGCTCTGCAATCGAGAATGGGGGAAGGCAGGTGCCTGCCTTCCCCGACCGGCTCGCGGGCTTCGTTAACTACACGCCCACATATAGTAGAAGTCCCATTCCCCCGACGTGTCACAACCCCAGGGATCATAGAGGTCGTCTATACAGCCGGTTTCGGCGCATCTGAGCTTCTCGGAACTCCAGCAACTGCCGCTCGGAGCGTCTTCACAGCCCCACCTCTCGGGGTAGTACTCGTAGTAGCTGTTGCAGTAACCGAAGGAACTATCGCAATAGGTTACATCGCTTTCCTGGAGCAGGTCCGTGCAGGAGTAACCGGACCCACCGACTATGTCGTGAAGCATGGTGTCGGCAATTTCCGTGCAGTTGTTGCTCAGCAGGACAGGCTTGTCGGAAATCAAAAGAGCGGTGTTCTCCGTCCAGTCCATGTCGAAGAAATTGAGGTCGGTGCGATAATAGAACCTATTACTTGTAAGATCTACGCTCCAGACAGATTCGTCGTCAACACCGTCAAGCACGACGAAATGATTCCGGCCCGGAAGATGCAAAATTGCCTTGCAGCCGGCCAGACCCTTGAGAGTCTGAATATCGGTTTTGACCGCGCGGCAGTTCAGGCCCAGATTCAAGGCAAGGTCTTTCATCGCGTAAAGATTGCTCGTTCCGTCTCGATCCATCAGCCCGGCAAGCTGCCGATTGGTAACGTCCCTGCCCAGTTGCGAAGCGGCATACGTTAGCGCCGCCGTAGCACAGTTCCCGCCCTGCGCGCCCCCGCTTGCTGCGAAAGCCAATCTCTCAGTTAGGAGCCGATCCATGTCGGCCGTGCGCGAGTAGTTGTACAGCACAGGCTTCGCGGTGACATTATAACGATACTCAATCAGGGCATCAGCTCGATACCCAACGTCAAAACTGCCGGGCGAGGGAGGATCGTCGCTGACGTTAGTGAAATTCCAGTAATCATAGCCTAACAGCCTATTGTTCTTGGAATCGCGTCGTTCAATGGAAATAGTGGTGGGAACCCACGAACCCGCAACCTTCTGATAGCCGTCACACTGTGTTGACACGTCCACATAGGGACCCTCCTTCGAATGAGAGACGACCGCATAGTCCCTGCCCGCGTCCATAACAAAGAGCATTTGCGACCCGTCAGAACCGGTAAGCGTCAAGTGTATCTGCCTCTGGCCGTCTGCATCTTTCTCGACAGCGGAAGACACCAGGCCGCTGAGGTTCTCATACGTGTAGAATCCGTATCCCCAGGGAATAAGCCCCGCAGTCAACGGGCCGTTGACGAGGTGCGGAAGCGAGCCGGTCGAATCCGCCAATGCGAGATTGGCCGGCAGAGAATAGATCGTGTACTTCTGGCCGTCCCAAACGAATATTCGTCGGCTGTTATAGTCAAGCTTGAAATCGTCGGTCATGAAATTGTTCCGCAGGGCGGCCTCAGGCCTGACTGAATCTGCGCGAGAATTGACGTTGATTTCCCAGTAAAACCTGTCCCCATCGAACCTCGTAATCACGTCGGAGTTCATCGTATGTTCGTTGGCAAGCCGGTAACGAACGTTGAACGGTATCGCGTCCAGCTTCATTCTTTGCAGATTCTCTGTTCGCTCCCGCTTATTCGAATTGTTTTTGTACTCCTGGACTTCTTGCGAGATTTGATCGCCGATCTGGCCCGGATCCGTCGTTTTCGGCTCTCTGTGCTCCTCATGTGTCGCCTCAATCGTGCCCGCCGGTATCCAGGCTTTTCTTGGCTGGCTCGTCAGCTTCTCAAGGATTCTGAGAATCTCAGCCCTCTGCAACGGCCTGTCTGCAACAGCGAGACTGTTGAGAAGCAACAGTGAGACAATCGCCAATACAAGATGTTTCGTTTTCATAATTACCTCCTACGCTTAAATAAGGTTAATAAAATGGGTTCTTGGGCAAAATGCCGTTATCCGGCAAACCTGTTCGGTGCCCTGCCCTTCTATCCATATAGCGATTCTGAATCGGTAAATGTTGACGGTCATTTTCCATAAATCTCAAAAAAATGAAAAAAAGTTGGAAATAGCCGTTTTCAAGGCAACCAGGGCGTATGCACGTACGCTTGACGCGGAGGAGATTGCCAACTACAATCATCGAAATCGTGTGTTCTCCTTGGGAGTCCTTACGGTCAATTCTCATTTTCTTGATGAAAGGACAGGCAATTACAATGAGCAGCAATCCTTCCAAAGCACGCATATTGAGACGATTCAATGCTATTTTGCTTGGAGCACTGTTTCTAAACATGGCGGTAGTCCACGCCCAACAATCGCCCCAGAGCGGCTCAGAGCCGCTTTTCTGGAATGTACGTGATTTCGGCGCTGTGGGGGATGGCAAGGCCGACGATACGGCAGCTTTCCAAAAAGCCTTAGATGCGACCGGGGAAGCCGGAGGCGGAGTTGTCCACGCTCCTTGTGGTAACTACTTATTTGCGGGCCGTCTGGACGTTCCGAAGGCCGTTACATTAGCGGGAATCTGGCAGTCGGTGCCCGCTCACAACGGAATTCGCAATCCCGGCCTGCCCAAACCGACCGACGACGGAACAACGTTTCTGGTCACGCAAGGCGCCGGCAGCGAGGACGGCCCGGCATTCATCACCCTCAATACCAACAGCACCCTAAAAGGCGTAGTGCTGTACTATCCGCGGCAAAACGTGGACGATGTCCCGCAGCCTTACCCCTGGGCAATCGCCATGAGAGGCAAGAACCCCGCCGTGCTTGCCGTGGAAATGCTCAATCCGTACAACGGCATCGACGCCACCAGGAACGAGCGTCACCTGATTCGCGATGTGCACGGCCAGCCGCTCCGGCGGGGCATCATCGTGGACGCCATTTACGACATCGGCCGAATCGAAAACGTCCACTTCAATCCCTGGTGGAGCATGAAGCCGAAGCTGTTCCAGTGGCAAATGGCCAACGGCGAAGCATTTATCTTCGGCCGGTCCGACTGGCAGTACGTATTCAACACCTTCTGCTTCGGTTACAAAATCGGCTACAAGTTCATAAGAAGCAAAACCGGCATGTGCAACGGCAACTTCCTCGGCATCGGGGCCGACGACTGCCATACGGCTCTCGTCGTGGAGCAATGCGCCCCGTACGGGCTGTTGATAACTAACGGCCAGTTCGTCTCCTTTCACGGTCCCGACCCGACAATGATCAACGTCGAAAGCGGCAACAGCGGAAGCATCCGTTTCGTAAACTGCGCTTTCTGGGGGCCGTGCAATCAGATAGCGAAGATTGACGGGACCGGAACCGTCGGTTTCGCGGATTGCACGTTTACCCAATGGGGCGGCAAAGATGGAAAACTCGCGGCGATCCAGGCCCAGAGCGGCACCGTTCTGATTCGGGGATGCGAATTCCGGCAGAATCGGCCGCATATCCTGCTCGATAAGAACGTCAGCCGTGCCGTAATCGCTGAGAATATATTCACAGGCTCCGAAAAGATAATCAACCAATCCGAAGGTAACGTACAGATCGGACTTAATGTAAGCAACTAATCCAAAAGGGTGGTTTCTATGGTCCATCGAAGAAGAGTCTTTGCAGCCGTTTCTGCTGTCGTAACGCTTTCACTGCTCTGCAGCGCTCAGGAGAACAGGATCGAACTTAGGCGCGACTACAACGTCAAGCCGGTACCTTTTAACAACGTCCGCGTAGAAGACAACTTCTGGACGCCGAGGCTTGAGACCAGCCGGAAGGTAACGATCCCGTATTGTTTCGAGAAATGCGAGCAGACCGACCGAATCAGCAACTTCGAGAAGGCCGCAGGACTCATGCACGGCCCGCACGAGGGGATATACTTCAACGATTCGGATGTTTACAAGGTCGCCGAAGGTGCTGCGTACTCGCTGCGCGTCAATCCCGACGCGATGATGCGGCTGTACCTCGACAAGCTGATAACAATCATGGCCGCCGCCCAGTGGGAGGACGGATATCTGTACACTTTCTACTCGGTCCCGGCCAGGCAGCCTGAGAAGCTCTGGACGGATATCCGGAGCAAGCACGAGCAATACTGCGTCGGGCACATGTACGAAGCAGCGGTTGCCCATTACCAGGTCACCGGGGACAAGTCGTTCTTGGACGTCGCCACGAAAAACGCCGACTTGATCTGCAACGTTTTCGGTCCGGGCAGACGCACCGACCCGCCCGGACATGAAGAAATCGAAATCGGGCTCTGCAAGCTGTACCGCGCCACCGGGGATGAAAAATACCTCGAACAGGCAAAGTTCTTCCTGGACCAGCGCGGTCGTGAAGGCAACCGCGGCCCCGACGGCAAAGGCCGGATTTACGGCGTGTACGCCCAGGACCATGTACCCGTCACCGAGCAGACCACCGCCGTAGGTCACTCCGTCCGCGCCGCGTATCTCTACACCGGCATGGCCGACGTCGCGGCCCTGACCGGAAACATGGAGTACATCCGGGCTATCGACGCGATATGGAAGGACGTCGTCGATACCAAGCTCTACGTCACCGGCGGAATCGGAGCCTCCGGCGGCAACGAGGGCTTCAGCGGCCCCTACGAGCTGCCCAACATGACCGCCTACTGCGAGACATGTGCATCCATCGCCAACATCTTCTGGAATCATCGCATGTTCCTGATGAAGGGCGACGGCAAGTACCTCGACGTCCTGGAGCGGGTGTTGTACAACGCCGCCCTGTCGGGTATTTCCATGGAAGGCGAGACGTTCTTCTATCCCAATGTTCTCGAATCCATCGGCCAACACACTCGAAGCCCATGGTTCGGCTGCGCGTGCTGCCCATCGAATGTCGCCCGCTTCATCCCTTCCGTTCCGGGCTACACATACGCCCACAAGGATAGCGACGTCTATGTGAATCTGTTCATCGGCGGCCAGACCACGATTGAAACCGCCGACAACAAAATCCACCTGACCCAGCAGACCGAGTATCCGTGGCAGGGCACAGTGAACATCAGCGTCGAGCCCCTGTCCCTAAGGGAGGAGAAAAGCGAAACTTTCGCCGTCTGCGTCCGCATCCCCGGCTGGGCTCGCAACGAGTGCGTCCCGAGCGACCTCTATAAATTCCAAAAGACGGTGGACTCGCAAGCCCGGCTCAAGGTCAACGGCGAACCCATATCGCCGGAGATTGACAAAGGCTTTGCCCGCATCGAGCGCAAATGGCAAAAAGGCGACACAATCGAGCTTGACCTGCC
>JBDREF010000003.1:0-2415 GCA_043820045.1 Planctomycetota bacterium
AAAAGGTCAAATCCCAGCGACAGATCAAGGAGATGGAAAAAACGCGGAACGCCTTGCGGATGTCCCTCTACGAAACCCAGGACGAGGTGGATCGGCGCAAGGAGCAGCTTCTCGAAGAGATCGAAACCCGCCTGAAACAGCGCCTTGAAAGAAAAGACCTGTTTTCGATCCGCTGGAAAGTTGTCTGAATCGCTTGCATGCCCCTTGATTTTTCTTGACAAGTGTTCCATCAAATACTATATGGAATTTGCAAAGTCATTATCTTTCAAAGACTATATAGAGGAAAATACAATGCAGGAATACCCGCATATTTCGTTTCAGAAAAACTGGCGACTTGATGAGGAAACCATTTTCATGCTGGGGCAGTGCGAATCCATCATCCAGGCCATTTCCTCAGCGCCGGTCAAGCCGGAATACAGAAAACGGATGCTGGCGGTATCCCTGCGGAAAGGCGCCAGGGCAACGACGGCCATCGAAGGAAACACCCTGTCCGAGGAAGAGGTTGCCCAAATCGACGCAGGGGAAAACCTTCCGCCGAGCAAGGAATATCTGCAAGTCGAGGTCAAAAATGTCATTGAAGCCCTGAATCAGATCCGTACCGAGGTCATCACCGAGGACAAGGCCTTTATCCTGTCCCCGGAACTGATTGAGAGATTCAACCACTTCGTGGGAAAGAACCTGGGGGATCACTTCCAGAGCGTACCCGGCAAGTTCAGGACGGCCGGACACAACGTCGTCGTGGGCGGTTACCGGCCGCCGCTGGGCGAGGACGTTGCGCCTTTGATGATCCGGTTTTGCGAATGGATGAGGGACGCCTTCCGCTATGAAGAGGGGAAGCAGTCGTTTCAAGATCAGGTGATCCAGGCCATCGTCGCTCATGTCTACATCGCCATGATTCATCCCTTCGGGGACGGCAACGGACGGACGGCCCGATTGATCGAATTCTATATCCTCCTGAGGGCGGGTTTACCCGATATGGCCTCGCACATCCTGTCGAACCACTATAACGATACCCGGCAGGAATATTGCCGCCGGCTCGATCTTTGCGTCCGGGAGAGGGACCTGACCGGATTTGTCCGATATGCCGTTCTCGGATTTCGCGACGGGCTGAAGGGTGTTCTGGATATCGTTCAGGCAAACCTTCTGGAAATGTCATGGCATAAATTCATCTATGACACCCTGGACAGCAAGAAGGCCACGGGCAAGAGCCGCGCCATTGTGAAGCGGCAGCGCACCCTTGCCCTCCTGTTCCCCGTGGACCAATGGAATACCCCCGAAGATCTTGTCGAAAGCTCCGGCATTCTGGCGAAGGAATATGCTACACTCTCCTCAGCAACGCTCACGCGCGACCTGGTGGAGTTGGAACGGCTTGAATTGATCGTCAAGGACAAGGGCCGATACAAGGGAAACATCGAGATCATGCGCGGTTATCTGCCGATGCGGAAAGCGAAATAAAATCAATATGAAATATCGGATTTATATTGACGAAGTCGGCAATCCTGATCTGGAAAGCTCAGAAAATCCTAATCATCAATTTCTAAGTCTCACCGGCGTGATCATCGAGCTTGGATATGCCGCTTCCGTGATACATCCCCAAATGGAGGAAATCAAAAATCGATATTTTCAAGCTCACCCTGACGAGCCGATTATTTTCCATCGCAAAGAAATGTTCAACAATCGACATCCCTTCGAAAGTTTGGCAGATCCTGCCGTCAGGAAAGCTTTTGACAAGGAACTTCTTTCCCTAATGAAAGATTGGCAATATAAGGTGATCTCTGTCTGCCTTGACAAGAAAAAACACAAGGAAACTTACTCTGTGTGGCGTTTCGATCCTTACCACTACTGCCTGGCTGTCCTATTGGAGCGATTTGTATTCTTCCTGAAACGAAAGGATGCCTGTGGCGATGCTATGGCAGAATCACGTGGCGGCAAGGAGGACAGACGGTTGAAAGACTCCTTCGAGCGTCTTTGGGAAAATGGAACGGATTTCGTTGCTCCCGATCAGTTTCAGGCCTGCATAACAAGCCGTCAATTGAAGGTAAAAACAAAAGCAAACAATATTGCCGGCCTTCAGCTTTGTGATTTGATTGCGCACTCCAGCCGCAATGAAATTCTGAGGGAACAGCGATTGTTCAAAGGAAGTGTTTTCCCTTTCGGAGAAAAGGTCATTAAGATTCTTGAAAGCAAATATGATCAGGAAGGTCAGCGCTGTTTTGGAAAGAAATTTATTTGAAGGGCGCAATAAAAAAGGCCCTTATGGGCCCGATGGCTTCGCCATCCACCTCCGGATAACCGGATTGGCTTTATTCTGACGAATTGATTTTAGGATGTCAAGCTTTTTCTATGGTTAAAATGGATAGAGCTGCATGATATAGGAGACTGCATGGCCGAACGGAAACAAAAGCTTGAACTCAC
>JBDREF010000004.1:0-3588 GCA_043820045.1 Planctomycetota bacterium
GGCGATATGCTTCGCTACGGCCAGCGCAGATTCTTTGGTCAGCAGCGTCCGCCCGTCGGCATTTGCGAAAACGGGTATGGGCAGTCCCCAGCTTCGCTGCCGGCTGATGCACCAGTCGGGCCGCGATTCGAGCATTCCTTCGATCCGTTTCTGGCCCCAGCTTGGAATCCAAGTTACTCTTGCGGTGCTCTCGAGCGCAAGGTCGCGCAGGCTCTTGCCAAGGCCGGGCAGCTCTTTGTCAACGCTGACGAACCACTGCTCCGTCGCCCGGAAGATGACCGGGCCTTTGCTCCGCCAGCAGTGCGGATAGCTGTGCGAAATCTTCTTCTCGGCGAAGAGTACGCCCTTTTCCTTCAGGTCGTTGTTCACTACGGCGTCAACCTCCAGCACGCTTAGCCCGCGCAGCCAGCTCGGCACTGAATTATCGTACCGCCCGTCGTCCATTACCGGCGAATATACGGCAAGGTCATACTTCTGCCCGGACATGTAGTCCTCGATCCCGTGTCCCGGTGCGGTGTGCACGAGCCCGGTGCCGTCTTCGGTCGTGACGTACTCGGCTGAAATGACCATGTAGGCGTCTTTGTCGGTCGGGTTGTTCTCCACAAACGGGTGCAGGTAGCGCAGCCCCTGGAGTTCGCTGCCCTTGACTTTTGCCTCGCCGATTGTGTATTCGCCGTCACCCAGGCCGCCGGCCGTAACGACAGCCTCGATACGCTCGGCTGCGACCACCGAGACAAACTTTTGGCCGTCCTTTTCATAGCTTATCGTCGTGTACTCCAGGCGTGGATGCACCGCCACCGCCAGGTTCGCCGCCAAGGTCCACGGTGTCGTCGTCCATATCATAAAGCAGACCTTCGCGCCGGCGGCCGCCGCCTGCTTGCCCAAACCAAGCTCGACGAGCTTTGCGATGCTTTCTGCGGCGACTTCGAAGTTCACGAAGATGCTGGGCGAGGAGATGTCCCTATATTCCAGCTCGGCCTCGGCTAAGGCGGTCTCGCAGCCGATGGACCAGTGGATCGGCTTTAGCTGCTTATAGACCAGCCCTCTATTGACCAATTCGGCGAAGACTTCCAGAATGCCCGCTTCGTACGACGGCTTGAACGTCAGGTAAGGATTCTCGAAATCTCCGAATATGCCTAATTCCTGAAACTGCTTGCCCTGAATCTTGACGTATTTGCTGGCGTATTTGTGGCAGAGCTTGCGGATATCGAACTTGCTCATCTCGCGAACCTGCTCGCCGAGGTCGGTGACGACCTTCGACTCGATGGGCAGACCGTGGCAGTCCCAGCCGGGCACATACGGCGCATCGAAGCCGGCCATCGTCTTGTACTTGACCACAAAATCCTTCAGGACCTTGTTGATGACGTGTCCCATGTGAATATCGCCGTTGGCGTAGGGCGGGCCGTCGTGCAGGACGTATAAGTCCGCACCGCTCCGCGCCTTGCGTATTTTGCCGTAGATGTTGTCTTTCGCCCATTGCTTGCGCATCTGCGGCTCGCGCTGCACCAAGTTGGCCTTCATTGCAAAGCCCGTCTTGGGCAGATTCAGCGTATCGCGATAACCTTTTGTTTCTTTGTCAGACATCTAAGAATCCTCGAAAATTCCGAAACAATCAAACCGGACATGGTAAGTGCTTCTGCCGGCATTGTCAACATCGCCTTGCCATAGTTGCGGAGGCCGGCTTTACGGCCGCGGCAGTCTAACCTGTGCCAATAAAAAAAGCCTTCCGAAGTTTGCTGCTCCGGAAGGCCTTTCGTTTTCTGGTACTATAGCTTTCTCAGGGCAGCTTATTCTTCTCCCCAATAATTATCATAATCGCGTTTTCAATGTTTCTGTACATAATATCGGAACCACGACAATATGGTTAATCAATCAGTTGCACTGCATAGCATAATATTCGGTCGATGTCAAGCGGAGGTTTAAGAAAAATGCCGCCATGCCCTCGATTGGCCGCAAAGCCGGGCCTTATAGGGCTCGGCGGTTAAGATACGGCCGAAAACAACGAATTGATATCGGTATAAATCAGGTACTCCTCGATGCGCTCGCCGCCGAGCTTCCAGATGGTCGCAAAGGGAATCGCGACCTCGCTGCCATCGGTTCGCGTGTATGTGACCTGCCCCCGGCAGATAACCGTTTCGGCTTCGAACCACGTTTCAAGTATTTCGTGCCGCAGCCCGCCGATGCTCGCGAAGAAGCCTTCGACGGCGCGGCGTATTGCGTCTTGACCCGTCACGGCCGGCGCGCTGCCGAACCGAAATCGCGCATCGTCTTCAAAAAAATTCAAAAAAGCTTCAGTGTCCATCGCGTCGACAGCGGCAAACACTCGTCCGACCCAATCAGCATCCTTCAATGCAAAACCCCTTTCCAAAACAACGCAATCTTTGTGCAAGCAACGCAGACCCGTACTGCATCATTATAGCCTATCGCCCGTGGACTATGTACACTTTCTCCGCCAAAGCCTGCAGTTCCTCGTCTGTCTTTGTCGTCAGCATGTCAGAACAGCCAAATCAGTTGGATACCGAACTCTGTGGTCTCATTTGCTGGCTCATACCCGCCGGGTTCAACTTCTGAATCGTCGATATCCCAGTATCGAAAGAACGGTTCAATCGTGATAATTGCATCCTGGCTTTTATGTTGAAACCGGACGGACGCTCGATAACCATAACCGCTGTTCTGGCGATTCTCAAGGACGGGATAGACATGACTCCTTTGCATTCCGACAATGAAAACGTCGAACTCGGCCCCGAATCCGAAAGACCAGCCAACTTTGTGGCTACTATCAAACTGATATCCCAGCGGTACGTACAGGTAATTTGATTCCCGTTCATAGCCAGCCGGCCCGCCGTTGCCGAGGTCGTCATATAAATATCGATATCCTATCCCCGCATACAGCGTATTCAAAGTATCCCCACGCAGCATATCGCCACCCAATAGCAATCTTCCTTCAAAGGCAAAGTCATCTTGGTTGTCGAAGGTGAGTGGTGACCCTCCCTGAGTTGCTCCGTCATAATCCACTTGGCCAAAAGCAAACCTACCCTCAGCCCGGAACATCCCTCCACCATCTGATGGAGATACTTTTGGCGAGGCAGGCACCCAATCACGGGAGGTATAACCGAAACGCAACCCGTAAAAGGTTCCTTCCTCCTTAATCCCGGGAAATCCAGGAAAGGCGGGTTCTTCATACTTGAAATGGTAAATTTCAGGCCCTATATCCACGGCGTGTCTTCGCAGACCTGGCCTCGAAGCAGGGGGCTGCTGCGGACCCGCCCAGGGCGGCGCAACCGGCGGGACGGCTCGGGCCTCGTTCGGCTCGGCAGTGAAGATGAAATTGCCTTCTTCGTCTTTCATAGGCTCGCCCGAGGCGTCTGTCTTGACCCGGTATGTCACAGGATCTTCCTTCTGGTCCTCGTAAACCGGATAAGTCCTGATCTTCCCCGTCTTCAGATCACGCTCGGCCTGGTAGCCCCGGACCTTGTCTTTCGGCGCATTGGGGTCGGCTTGTTCGGATTCCGTCCCACCATATACGGCGGGCGCCACGAAAATCACCGCCAGTACGGCCGCAACCAGCCGGCTCAGATTCAAGACCGC
>JBDREF010000005.1:0-7384 GCA_043820045.1 Planctomycetota bacterium
TTTGTCATCTCGACTGGAGCCGAAGGCGCAATGGAGAGATCTGACCGACGAAGCGAACCGGCTGCTCTCCCTCGGGGACACCTTGCGGCGGAAGCCAGATTCCTCCGCTCGCTGCGCTCGGTCGGAATGACAAAAAGGGCAAGCTCTTCGGCCTCCGGTCGAAATGACAAACGGCGAGAATGAATCGCAAGCTGCCGCCGAATGCCGACCGCACCCCTTTGTCAACGGTTTGGGCGACAATCCTTGTAATCCGCGAGTTTTCAAATATAATTGCTGGTTTGGTGTGAAACGAAGAACCAATATTTACAGGAATCCAACTTATGGCAAAGATCACAAAGCTCGACGACATCGTGTCGCTGTGCAAGCGAAGGGGCTTCATATTTCAATCCAGCGAAATCTACGGCGGGCTGGCAAGCTGCTACGACTATGGTCCCCTCGGCGTCGAATTGAAGAATAACGTCAAGAAGGCATGGTGGAAAAGCGTAGTGCAGATGCGGGACGACGTGGTAGGCCTCGATTGCAGTATTCTCATGCACCCGATGGTCTGGAAATCGAGCGGGCACACCGACAAGTTCGCCGATTTGATAGCCGAATGCAAAAAATGCAACACCCGAACCCGTGTTGACCACCTCCGAGAGCACGCCGAAGAGCATACCGAACACATCGCCATCGATACGACTATGGCACAGACGCAGGATTTGAGCAAGAAGGTATGCCCCAACTGCGGCGCCGTCGGGCAATTCACAGAGCCGATGCCGTTCAAGCTGATGTTCGAGACGCAGATGGGTGCGAACGTCGATGACTCGATGACGATGCACCTGCGGCCGGAGACGGCGCAGGGAATTTTCGCCAATTTCAGAAACGTGCTCGATACCACAAGAGTCAAGATTCCCTTCGGCATAGCCCAGATCGGCAAGAGCTTCCGCAACGAGGTGACGACCAAGGCCTTTATCTTCCGGACGCGAGAGTTCGAGCAGGCCGAGCTGGAGTTCTTCTGCGAGCCGGGCACGGACGAGCAGTGGTTCGAGCACTGGAAGCAGGCCCGCTTCAACTGGTACATCGAATTGGGCATTAAGAGGGAGAATCTGCATTTCCGCGAGCACGACCCGGATGAGCTTGCCCACTACGCCAAGGGCTGCGTCGATGTCGAATATAAGTTCCCGTTCGGCTCCGGCGACTGGCAGGAGCTTGAGGGCATCGCCAACCGGACGGACTTCGACTTACGGCAGCATCAGCGGGGAATCCGAACGCTCAACAAATGGTTCGAGAACGACCGGAACCTGACTGGAATCGAATTGGTCGAGGAAGCCCAAGACTACCATAAGGGCCCGCTGTCGTACTTCGACGACGAGAAGAAGCAGCGCTACATACCCTATGTAATCGAGCCGAGCGCCGGCATAGACAGAAGCACATTGGCTTTCCTCGTCGATGCCTATGACGAAGAGGAAGTCCGCGGCGAGACGAGAAACCTCCTGCGTTTCCACCCCACACTGGCGCCGGTGAAAGCTGCTATTTTCCCGTTAGTCAAAAAAGATGGTATGCCGGAGATAGCAAGGAACATCTACGATGACCTGAAGAAGTACTGCAACTGCTTCTACGACGAAAAAGGCGCGGTGGGCCGCCGCTACCGCCGGCAGGACGAGGCCGGAACGCCCTTCTGTATCACCGTGGACGGCCAAACGCTGGAAGACAACACCGCAACCATCCGCGAGCGAGACTCCATGGAGCAGATAAGAGTCTCAACCGACCAGATTCGCAACCACATAAGGGAGAAACTGGACATCTAAAGCAGACAGAGGCAAATAAATTGAAGAAAACGGCTCTCGGAAGCGTCTCTGTTTAAGGGAGAATAGGAGCACGAAAATGAGAAAACTGCACCTGTCCAAAAAAGATGAGAAGATTTTCGGCGTCTGCGGCGGGATCGGAGAGACGTACGACATCGACCCGACGCTGGTACGGCTCGCACTGGTCTTTCTGTGTCTGGCAACCGCGGTGATTCCCCTGCTGGTAACCTACATAGCAGCCAAGTTCATCATACCGCAAGACCCTACAGGCTAAATGAGAAAGAACCTGACAGCATTCGGCCCAAACTGGAAGTCAAACCTGTCGAACGCAGAGGATCAGAAAGGTGGAGATGAAACTTCGCGCCGCGCATGGCTATTGCCAATTTTAAATAGGTATAGCCTTCCCTAATATCCTTATCCTGCCCCTGATGCCCTGCTATGATGGATTGCCACTGTCGGGGACCGCATTATTGCACTCTCCACTGGGCTGTTTGTTCGGATTCCTCCGTATTGCTGAGAAGTATGCCTGAATATCAGTCTTGCGTTGTGGATCGTCGATTATAGCTCTGATCTGTCGGTCTGCACTTCGACGACAGGCAAACCACTTGATCGTGAGAAGCAATCCGATTATCAGTAGAGCGACCATGCAAATGATTAACTGAATAACTCCACCTACGATCCCGACAATGATCCCCGTAACAACGAAAAGGAACCCAGACTCAATACCGACCCAGAACCATCCCCAATTGTCCAAGGCCGTACGGACCAATTGCCTATCGATTGCTGGTGCAGCGAATCCTGCGTACGGGTAGAACACTTTGTACATGGCTGACTCCCGTACCGAGCGGATACGCTGCTCCATAGTCTTATCCACTTCGTGCCCGGCTAGGCGTGCCATGGGAAATAGAATGTATCGAGTGTCGAATATGACTCGTATGTGAAACAAATCGGAAAGCCTGTCGTGAAGGAATACGATGCGGGATATCACCGCTATGACAATGGGTATCAGAACATATAGCGTTTTTATGCCTTTGATGGGGCCAATCTCCGTTTCTGTCTGAACTGAGTCCAAGAGCGCCTTCACCGCCGGTGATGCACTAGCCAGGATAAGAGTGCATGTGATTCCGCCGACAACCGTCGTGACGAAGACACGCTCGAGCATATCAGAATAGCTTTCTGGTTGGGCAATTACTTTCATGTCATACTCCTTTTAGCGAGAACGTAGTTCGACTGCCCGTTGATCCATGTATCGATAACAACAAATCCGAATCGGGTTAGGAGCCTGATCGTTGACTCCTGGTTCAATACTCCGTAGTAGGCAGCTCTATTTCGGGACTGCAATACCCATCCGTCAAGGTGTGAGAACGCCTGGGGTTTCTGTCTTGTCTCCGCTAAATAGGAATTGGTATGCTGGTTTGCCACCAGTAGTGTCCCCTTTTTTGTCAGACCAGCCCGGAGTGAGCGCAACGATTTGGCCCTGATTCTTGGACATGGGATTGCCGAAAGGACATTCGCGCATAAGATAAATCCGTACGAGCGGGGAATACCACGCCAGAATTCGTCGAGGTCGTAGACATGGCAGGTTGGCCAGTGCTCCTTGGCATATTGGCGCACGTTGGTCATCCGTCCACCGATACGCTGAATACGGTCCAGTTGGATGCTCGAATCCGTAAGCCCCAAATGTGCCGATCTCATAGCGAGATGTCGTGTATACCTCAATTTGCCGCATCCGTAGTCCAAGGCGCTATGCGTGTATGGCCTCTGACGGAGCCACTCAATGAGTGGACCCGCTGCATCGGTCATCGGTTTGGCTGCGTTCTCAGATTTGACCAGCGTTCCTTTGATTCGATAGTGCATGTGCATTACCTCCCGGCGATGAACTTCGCCAGCACGCGAGTTGTCTTCACAACAGCTTGATCATCAATTCCTCCCGTTGTACTTCCGCCTCAGTTTTGGCAGGCCGTCTTTGGCTTCGCCGAGTTTGCGGAGGGTTAACAGGCGATGGGCAAGTCGAGCCGCTTCGACCTGTTGGCCAGTCCTCTGTACATAATCTTCTGCAAAAGACAATAGTCTCGATGGATCGCTGACGAGGCGGTCACACGCCGTGTTGTATTCGATATACATCTCTTTTAGGACATTGTCATCAAACATGGCCGGTTCGGATATATGAGATTCTTCACGGATCATTGCTTCTCCTTTTAGTACTGATGACGAAAGGGACTTCGTGAAACATCCTCAGAGGTGTATGCTCTCGCTTCTGCTGGTCCTATCGACCGGGAACGATGGTGTTATAAGAAAAAAGTCCAAAGACCAAGAAGGAAATCAAAAACAAGGAATCCTGCTATCGACAATTGATTAGGCGTGATTGATTATCGGGCGTTTCGGCTTGGTACCCTCTCGAATGCGAGGCTTGCGGGATTATTCGACTGACCTACAACGTATATCCCTGGCCTACCCAGTAATGCCAGTCCTCGACGGCTTCTGTTGTATCTTCATCCGCCTCGGCAATTGGTCTGACTTGTGACAAAGGAATCGCAAGGCCCCGTTTCTCCCAGCGCATTACAACGAACATTTCATGTTGACATTCCTCTTCAGGAGCCATGCCAAGGATCTCAACCTCATCGCCCTTGCGCAAAGTCGAGATAGTCCTTTCGGCAATGCACCTGGCGGAAAAGGGAAAGTACAACTTGTCTTTAAGGTAGTAATACCAACCCATCGCCTGTTCTTCGGGGCCGTACGCATCAACGATGATTTCCTCGGAGATTCGACTCTCCCGTTTGGAGTTCTTCTTCACTTTAGCCATAATACGCCTTGATGTTACGAGTATGGAGCAGAGGTAATTCGGCAGGCGCTCGCCCAATCAGGCTAGTTGGTGTTCACGCGTACTTGATTATCGGAGCAACCCGTTGGACCCCCACGCTTTCCTTATGCAGCTTTAGCCGTTCCAGCTCGTGCAATGTGTCGGCCGTGAAATAACTCTGGCCGCAATTGGGACAAACAACCATCGGAACACCTTCGATCACCAAGATGCTTTTGCCTCTGCCGAAACTTCGCGTTACGTGCTTGGTCACGGCTCCTTGCTTACCGCAACAATCGCAAATCATACGCACTCCTCAAAGAGCAGCGACGGTTATGACAACTACAAGTCTGGCGACGCCGTAGTCATCCTTGCCTCCGTGAAGGCGAGGAACTTTGGCCTTCATACAGTATTTTTCCGACCTCGTCGATGTGGCGTTTGAGCGGCGCGTGCTTGATGGCCTCATACACCTTGACGTCGAAAGTATAAGGCAGGGGCAGCTCGTCCAGCTCACCGAAGATCCGAGCGATCAGGCCCTGGTTCAGGTCGCCCCATAGGGCCAAATCCACGTCCGAATGGTTCTCGAAACCGCCCATCGCCCTGGAGCCGAAGATCTTCACCTCGCGCACTTCCGGATGACCGCGAAAGACCCGGCGAATGAGCGCCAACGCTTCGGGTTTGAGGCCGAAAGGCTCTATTCCAGCGTCTTTTGCTTTAGCCATGTAAACACCTGCTCCAAGGCGGTGAAGTAGCGTTGTGAGATATTACGAATCACGCCGTCAAAGGTCTCTTTGTCATACGTGTGCGACATCAGGTTCCTTTGTTCGAGCATGTCGATCCAGATTTGGCCATCTTCGATGATCCTGGCGGTGAAGGCCTCTTTGATGACCCTTCTCGGCGTGATCTGATCGAAGACGATGCCACTATAAACCAGATAATCCTTCAGCGTCTTCCATGCCAGCTCGAAGGTGTATTCAAACCGCTGAACAACTCCTTCTTTTTCCAGATCGGACATTTCAGCAAGGTCTTTTTCAAAAGCTTCTTTGAGAAGAAGGAAAGCACTCTCGAAGTTTTCAAACCTTTGTTTCCAACGAATATTCTTCGTCATTTTAGAGGTCCTACAGCCATCAGCATCGCCGCGGCTTCGTTTCCCATCTTCAACTCGCCGATTACCGATTTTTTTCGCAAGATAAAATCTATCACGCCACCAACATCGGGTCAACAAGAAATATACAAAGCATTGGAAACAGAGAGAATTTATAAGTATATGCTTTGCGGAAGCCGCGTTCAAATGTATAGTCTATGGCTGAGAAATAATAGTCAATTCAGTACCGTCAGAGGACGAAAGCATGACAGATAACAACGCGGTTTACATCGAGAAGTTGAAGAACCACACGGGGCAGGAAGTTACTCTGAACGGCTGGCTGTATAACAGCCGGGGGAGCGGGAAGGTTCAGTTTTTGATTGTTCGGGACGGGACCGGGCTTTGCCAGTGCGTGGTTGAAAAGGGCAAAGTCTCTGACGAGCTTTTCGAGCAACTCAGGCACCTGGGGCAGGAATCGTCGCTGAGCATCACAGGGCTGGTTCGGGCGGATGAGCGAAGCGTCGGCGGGTATGAGCTGGCCGTGACCGATGGGAAAGTCATCTCGGCAGCAACGGATTACCCCATAACTCCTAAATCGCACGGCATCGATTTCCTGCTGAAGCACCGGCATCTGCACTTTCGCTCGCAGCATCAATGGTGCATCGGCAAAATCCGGCATACCGTCATCGATGCGGTCCGCAGGTTCTTCAACGACAACGGCTTCACGCTGATCGATACGCCCATCCTCGCGGCCATGGCGGGCGAAGATCAGCAGTCGCTCTTCGAAGTCGATTATTTCGGCAGCCCCCTTTACCTGACCCAGACGGGCCAGTTGCATCTTGAATCGGCGGCGATGAGCTTCGGCAAGGTATATTGCTTCGGGCCCACCTTCAGGGCGGAAAAGAGCAAAACCAGAAGGCACCTGACCGAATTCTGGATGGTCGAGCCGGAAGTGGCCTTTATCGATCTGGACGGACTGCTTGAATTAGCGGAGAACTTCGTCTCCTCAGTCGTCGGCCGGGTACTGCAAGATAACAGGGACCAGCTCGAAACATTAGGGGCCGACATCGCGGCGATGGAGAGGATTAAACCGCCCTTCTACAGGCTGACTTATACGCAGGCAGTAGAGATACTGGCCGGCCAGAGAGCCGCCGATTTTCTCGCCGGACAGTTGGAAGAGTTGAAAACTCAAAAGCAGCAAATCGAAAGCAGAATCGCACAACTCGAAGAAGAACAGAAAGGGCAGATAAAACAATGGAAGCGCGACAAGAACACCGCCGAGCTGATCGAGCTGCGCAGCGAGCTTGGCGAAATTGAGACCAAAATCGAGAACAACCCCAAGCACGCCCAATTAGCCGCGGAATTTCGCTGGGGCAAGGACCTCGGCGGCTCGGACGAGACCATCATCTCGCAAATGCACGATAAGCCCGTCTTCGTCACCCACTACCCGAAGCAGGCCAAGGCTTTCTATATGAAGACCGACAGGGAAAATGAGAACGTCGTTTTGAATTTCGACCTGCTCGCCCCAGCCGGCTTCGGCGAAATCATCGGCGGCTCGGTCAGGGAAGACGATTACGACCGGCTGGTCGCGCGAATCAATGAGCAGGGCCTACATGCGGAAGACTACGACTGGTATCTGGATCTTCGCAAGTACGGCTCCGTGCCGCACGGCGGATTCGGCCTCGGCATCGAAAGGACCGTCGCATGGATCACCGGCCA
>JBDREF010000006.1:0-3620 GCA_043820045.1 Planctomycetota bacterium
ACACAATCTTCTCATCCGGCGAAGGGCCATTTCCCGGGAAGCTCGGCAGGTCCTTATCGAGGTAGGCCCAGGGAACGGCCATTCCCATCCAGGTCTGGTGCGTTGGCTCGATGAGTTCCGGCGCATCCAGACTTCCCGCAAAATAGGCAGAATTAGAGGCTGTGAGGAGCTTGTAAAATGAAATCACAGTATCCTGGCATCTCAGAGCATCTCAGGGGTGCATGTCATCTTTGTAGGTAAAGATGGGACTTATTCGAGTGTATTCGTCAGTCGATGGTTGCTGAGGAGCCTGGATTCCCGCTTTCGCGGGAATGACAGAGGCCAAGCAGGTGTTATGGCCGGAAAATCGAAGGTCAAGGGCCAAAAAAACTACCTACAATCGTGACATGCACCCGAATCGGCTCCTGCGTGGATTTTTTCGTTGACTTTCTTTATGAATGTGGTAGTATGGTTAATCACAGGAGTGGTGGTGGAGAGCCCGCAGGACGCCCGCGAAGGCTTTCCCCTTTCACACAGTCGCTCGTTTTCGACGTGGTCGCAGATATGGGCGCAGGCGAAATGAACAGGAGTAATGAGATGATCAAAAAAGCGGTGATTTTCACATGTATGACGGCATTGGTTCTTCCGGTCACCCTGGCCGGCTGCTGCCGAGTTGACGTGGCGCGCCTTACGGATGAGCTGGAGAGAACCAGGATCGAAAGAGATGACCTCAGGGCGAGGCTGGCCGTTACCGAGCAGGCTCGCGAGCAGGCTCCCCAGCAGCCGAAGGAAGATGCCGGCGAGCTTACAGGCTCGCTCGCTGAGCTGCAGAAGCAGGTCGATGCATTCATTCTCTTCCGCGAAGAGCTGCAAAAGCGAGAGGATGAGCTGGCCAGGCTGCGCGAAGCGGCCGCTGCCGAGGCGCAGACAGCCCAGTCGCGAATGGACAAGCTCTCATCTCATTTGGAGGCTGAGACGGAAAGAGTCCGCGAGCTGCAGGGCCAGTTGAAGCAGGCTCAGACGGCCATTTCCGATCTCCAGGGCAAGCTCAAGCTGTGAGACGACCGGCAGGGGGGCTATTAGCGGAGCCGGTGTATCTATTCGCCTGATTTCAGCCGCTACGCAAATGCGGCCGGCGATATCATTTGCCACCGGCGCCAAATCCACAGACACCACAGATTTTTCTGTTTCGATTGTTCCGCCGGGTGATTAGTATAGTGGCATGACTACGAACAAATTGCACGCTTCTACAGTCGGCCCGGCTAAATCGGGTCTGGTTCTGAAATCTGCGGCTTTGGCCGTCCTGTTGCTCTTCAACGCATCGTCTGTGTTTGCTCAGAAGGGCGACGTTCTCAAACAGAGCGTTGTTGAGCAGACCGATTCCATTCGGGCTGTAATTGATGAAATGTCGATGAAGCTCTGGGATTATTCGGAGATGTCACTGAAGGAGACGCGGTCGGTCGAGCTTCTGGTGAGCAAGTTGCGCGAGGCCGGTTTCGATATCGAGACTAACGTGGCCGGTATGCCCACCGCCTTTGTGGCTACTTACGGCCGCGGTTCGCCGGTAATCGGCATTCTTGCCGAATACGATGCTCTTCCGGGCGTCGGCAATCAGGCCGTACCGGAGCGAAGGCCGCGTACCGACGGCGTGACCTCCGGCCAGGGGTGCGGCCATAATCTCTTCGGCGCGGCCAGCACCGGCGCGGCAATCGCCCTGAAAGCCGTCATGGAGAAGAACAGTCTAAGAGGCACGCTCAAGCTTTTCGGCACACCCGCTGAAGAGACCGTCATCGGAAAGGTGTATATGGCAAAGGCCGGGGTCTTCGACGGGTTGGATGCGGTGATCGAATGGCACCCGAGCGGGGACAACGAGGTCCGCAATCAGACCGGACGGGCGATGAACAGCTTCGAAGTCGAGTTCTTCGGCCAGGCGGCTCATGGTTCTGCCGACCCGTGGAACGGCCGCAGCGCTCTCGATGCCGTGGAGCTTATGGACTACGGCGTGAACCTGATGCGCGAGCACGTGAAACCGACGGCGCGAATCCATTACGTAATCGTCAAGGGCGGGGATGCGCCTAACGTTGTGCCGGAATATGCCAAGGTCTGGTATTATGTCCGGGACATCAACCGGGCCGAGGTCGGCAAGTATTACGATAGAATGCTCAAGATTGCCGAGGCCGCGGCCCTCGCCACGGAAACGACTCATAAAGTCCGCCTGATAACAGGCGTGCACGAATATCTTTTGAACCGGCCGCTGCAGGAAGCTCTTCAAAGGAATCTTGAGCTTGTCGGCGCGCCGAAGTTTACCGAAGAAGAACAGGAATTTGCGCATTCGCTACAGCGTGTCACCGGCAAGGAAGAGAAGGGATTCAACGACAAGATAAAACCGCTGCCCGACAAACCCGGTGAAGTGGAAGGCGGCTCGACCGACGTTGCCGAGGTTAGCTGGATCGTTCCGACCGCGGGTTTCGGCGTGACGACGGCGGCTGAAGACGTGCCCTGGCACAGTTGGGCCGCGACCGCCTGTCACGGTACCGCCGCCGGCCGTAAAGGCGCCGTCGTGGCGGCCAAGGTCATTGCCGCTACGTGCATGGACCTGTTCACCGAGCCGACGTTGCTGGAAGAATCCAAAGCGTTCTTCCTCAAAGCCACCGAAGGCAAGCCTTACCAATCACCGATACCGGCCGATCAGAAACTTCAGATTGAGTAAGTCCGCATAGCATAGTCACCGGCCGGCGATGGCGCATTGGACACCGCGAGCGTGCCTGTAGCTATTGGCAAGAAGGGCAGATTATGAACAGACGCTGTTTTCTTCAGACGATGCTTGCCGCAGCGGCCGGGAGCACTGCCCGCGATCTTTACGCCCGGAGCGAGAGTGCGGCGCAACGCTCGAACGCAAAGCCGCCGAACGTTATCATCATCTTCGCGGATGACCAGGGGTACCGGGACCTCGGCTGCTACGGCTCGCCGAATATCAAGACGCCGCACATCGACCGCATGGCGGAAGAAGGCGTGCGCTTTACCGATTTTTATGTCGGTGCGCCGATTTGCTCTCCGTCGCGGGCGGCGCTGATGACGGGGTGCTATCCTTCGCGCGTCGGATTGGGCAACTGGGTTCAACGTCCGGATTCGCGCATCGGAATTCACCCGGACGAAATCACCTTAGCCGAACTGCTCAAGCGGCAGGGCTACGCGACGGCGTGCATCGGCAAATGGCACCTTGGGTTCCTGCCGCCGTTCGTGCCCACCAGCCAGGGCTTCGATTACTACTTCGGCCTCTATCACAACCTCGATCTCGAAGCGGACTATCTCGCCGGCGAGGGCGGCGTGCCGATCCTTCGCAACGGGCAGGTGGTCAAGCGTCCGGCGGATCCGGCGGAACTGACGGAGTTATATACCGAAGAGGCAATCGGATTTATTCGCAGGAATAAAGACCGGCCGTTCTTTTTGTATCTGCCGCACACGATGGCTCACCAGCCGTTAGGCGTCTCGGAGCGATTCAAAGGCAAGTCGGCGGGCGGACTGTTCGGCGACGTTATCGAATGCCTGGACTGGAGCACCGGGCGGATACTCGATACGTTGCGGCAGCTTGGGCTCGACCGTAACACCATTGTCGTTTACACCTCGGACAACGGCCCGGG
>JBDREF010000007.1:0-7226 GCA_043820045.1 Planctomycetota bacterium
TCGTTCGACCGCAACGAGTATTATCGTCTCCAGATCAACGGGGAAGTCGCTGGTGACGGCCAAGTGGGCTGGCACGTGATGACGATTGACGGCGCCACTGAAGTACAAGTCGATTACGGCAGCGTCACGCGAGTGGACGACGGACTCTGGCACCATGTCTGCGGCGTTTTCGACAGAGGAACATCGACCATCTTCATCGACGGTCTGCCCGAACCCTCAACAACCGGAGGCTCGACCTACGGAGTAGGCGACCTTGTCCGCTACGGCTTCATAGGTGCAAACTCCGAGGCAACCGATTTCAACGGAGCAAGAGGCGTCGGGACAGGAATTACCGGCGACCTCTCCGAGATTCGCGTCTACGATAGGGCATTGACTCAAGATGAGATCCTTCAGGTGATGAGAGGCGATTCTCTTATGGCCTGGGATTTGCGGCCGACGAACGGCAGGATCCTGGAAGTTGATTCCGTCTCGGCTGTCAGTTGGATGCCTGGCGATAAGGCGTCACAACACGATGTTTACTTCGGAACAGGCGCAGAGACAGTCACAGGCGCTGACGATTCCGACGGGACCGGCGCGTATCGCGGCCGTCAGTCCGCCACAACCTACAGACCGCCTGAGGGCTTCGATTGGGGTACGACCTACTTCTGGCGCATCGATGAACTCAACAACGACGGGACCACTACAAAGGGCAGAGTACGGACGATTAAGATGGCCGACTATCTCGTTGTGGACAGTTTCGAGGACTACAACGACTATCCGCCCGACGAAATATGGAGCACATGGATAGACGGATTCGGCACCCCGACGAACGGCGCGACGGCAGGTTATCCCGACCCGGACTTCACTTTGAGAGAGCATTACGTCGAGACTGCAATCGTTAACAGCGGCCGTCAGTCTATGCCTCTGTTTTACGACAACAATTTCAAGTTCTCGGAAGCACAAAGAACGTTAAGCTCACAGCGCGACTGGACCAAACACGGCGTGGAGGAATTGTCGTTGCGGTACGTCGGCGACCCTTGTAATGTTGCCGAGCGGATGTACGTGGCTGTCGCCAACGCTACGGGCGCGGCGGCAGTTGTGTACCACGAGGACCCGAACCTAATCACGGGGACATGGACCGAGTGGGTGATCCCGCTGCATGCATTTGCAGACCAGGGCGTCAATCTGACTAACGTTGACAGCATCGCTATCGGCTTCGGCACCAGAGGCGATGCAACAAGGGCCGGCGGTTCAGGTGTAGTTTACTTCGATGACATCAGGCTTTACAGGAAGCGGCCGTTCGATCCCGGCGACGATGGTCTGATCGCTCACTACGCATTCGAGAACGACGCGAACGACAGTTCCGCCAATGCACTCCACGGTACAATCATGGGCGACCCGAGCTTTGCAGACGGGGCGTCCGGAACGGCGCTGGATTTCGATGGTGACGGCGACTACGTTGACTGCGGCAACAGCCCGCTGTTCGACGTCACCGAGCAGCTCACCGTCGCGGCCTGGATAAACATCAGAGCAATAGCCGGGGACTGGCGAACGATCATCGCCAAGGGCGACAATGCCTGGAGGATGGGTTCCTACCAGAGTACTCAGAGAATGCACTTTGCCTTCGAGGATGGCTCCAGAGGATGGCAGGCGGCAAATTCCGATAGCGAAGTGCCATTGAACGAATGGCACCACGTCTGCGGAACATACGACCTCGTGAACGGCGGCCGCATTTACATCGACGGCGTGCTGAATGGGAGCAACCCTGATATCGGCGGCATAACACTTGATGCGTACAACGTGTACATCGGTGACAACTCTCAAAACACAGGGCGTTTCTGGGACGGCCTCATTGATGAGGTCGTGATATACAATCGGGCTTTGTCTGAACTTGAGATTCGTTACCTTGCGGGTGACTGATAAGGTACTTGTTTTCGATTGAAGAAGACCTGCATCATGATTTGCGCCACTTCGGGGCCTGTACCGATTAACTCGGTATGGGCCCCGATTCTTCGATTGCAGGTCGTCGATGAGCCGGCTGGCTTTTCTGCTGGCGTGAAGGCATGGAATCTGGTATAAACAGGGCTATTGGGGCCAGTGGATTGCCTGGTTTCTCATGGCCTGTTATTACGGGGGATTGAAGTGAAGGAGGCAGCGACAAGTCATTTGGCAAGCACACCGCGGAACTGAGATTTTACCATAGAAAATGGAAGTATTATAGGTCGCTTCGGTACATAGCCTAAGCACATCGAGTTCTAAGATTTATTGCTGATGGAGGTCTTACTATGTTCAAGAAATCGCATTATAGGACTTATCTTGCCGTAGCAGTCGCCTTGGCCGGAGTAGCTCACGCCGCGGCGCTCTCGCCGGACGACACCAGTGTCAAAGAGAATCTTTGTCTTTGGCTGCGAAGTCCGGATGTCAACTTCGATCCCGATGCCGGTATATGGGCCGACATCAGCGGCAGAGGAAACGACGCCGAGGCCATGGGCTATATGGCCGTCTGGGACAGCACCTACTTCGCACCCACACCCTCGTTTGGCAGCAATCCCGCGGTCTTTAACCACGCGTTCGGCACCGTTAAGTTCTCGGGCGACGTGGACGATTTGATGCGTGCGGCCAACATTAACGGCGGTGAAGGCTTGAGCCGGCTGACGATTGTCGCAGTGTATAAGCTTTACAACCAAGACCAGTCCGGCGCGGGCATGACACGCCCGGTGGGTATCGGCTGTTTTACCGGCGAAGGAGCGAACCTCGGCGACTACTTCAACCTGGCGAATGACGTGAGTATCCGCAAGGACAACGGCTCTATCCAGGGCGCTACCGCGCCGCATCCGGACGATGAGTTCTTCATTCGCGTCGCAAGGATGAATCCGGACAGCGTCGATCAATGGTTCAATACTGACGGAACTATCCAGCACATCCATAACGTGACCGGTGTTTCGTACATTACTTCCGTGGACAACTTCTACCTCGGCGACCTGCGCGCCGACAACAGCGCCGGCGGGCCGAGCGGCTACTCGCGCTCGGACATCGAGATCGCCGAGGTCGTCGTGTACAACACGGATCTGACTGAGGCCCAGATTGATGGCATCAGCCAGTGGCTGCAAGCCAATCTTCGCATGGAGCGCAGGACAGCCTTTGCCCCTCAACCTGAGGACGGGGCTCTGATTAGCGACACATGGGTAATGCTGAGGTGGGAACCCGGGGTCTTCGCAGCCTCACACAACGTCTATATAGGCGATGACTTTGATCTGGTCAACGAAGCGGCGCCGAACGACGCGGATATTTTCGTCGGATCCACGGCAAGTACTTTCCAGACGGTCGGCTTTCCGGGCTTTCCCTATCCAAATGGCCTTGTTCCCGGCACAACTTACTACTGGCGGATCGATGAGGTCAACGCAGCCGATCCCAACAGTCCGTGGAAAGGCGAGATATGGAGCTTCTCGGTTCCTCCCAAGACGGCTTATAATCCTGACCCGGCCGACGGCGCTGAATTTGTCGATCCAAACACTACCCTTAGCTGGACGCCGGGTTTCGACGCCAAATTGCACACTGTCTACATCAGCACCGATTTCGACAACGTAAACAACGCCGCCGGCGGACTGCCGCAAGGTGCAGCAACCTATGCTCCCGGGCCGCTCGAATCGGAGAAGGTTTACTACTGGCGTGTCGATGAGTTCGATGCGGTGACAACGCACAAAGGCGACATCTGGAGTTTCACGACTCCCGGCGCAGCCGGCAATCCGCAACCGGCTAATGGCGCAATGGATGTCCAGATGAATGCAACGCTTAACTGGACTGCGGCGACTACCGCCGTCTCGCATGATGTGTACTTCGGAACCGACAAAGACGCCGTCAAGAACGCAACGAAGACTTCGCCGGAGTACAAAGGTAACAAAGCGTTGGGTTCCGAGAGCTACGATCCTGGAAAACTCGCCTGGCACACCACCTGCTACTGGCGTGTAGATGCGGTCTATAGTACAGGTCCGGTTAAAGGGCTCGTCTGGGCGTTCACGACGGCCGACTTTATTCTCGTAGATGACGCAGAGTCCTACAACGACATCGATCCCCCAGATCCCAACAGCAACAGAATATTCGACAAGTGGATCGACGGATTCGGAACCACAGACAATGGCGCTCTCGTCGGCAACGACCTTCCTCCTTATACCGAACAGAATATTGTCCACGGCGGCGGCCAGTCGCTTGTTTATCGCTACGATAACAACCTGAAAACATCCGAGGCAACCCTGACTCTGGTCTATCCGCGTGACTGGACCGAGGAAGGCGTGGCGAAACTGTCGTTGTGGTTCCGGGGCGCAGCAGCCAATTCCGGCGAGAGAATGTTTGTCGCCCTCAACGGCAATGTCGTGGTCTATCACGACAATCCCGCTGCAACGCAGATGAGCCGATGGACCGAGTGGGTTATCGACCTTCAGGCATTTGCCGACCAGGGTGTGGTCCTTACCAATGTCAATACGATTACAATCGGCATTGGCACAAAAAATAGTCTTGCCGCCGGCGGCACAGGAACGATGTATTTCGACGACATTCGGCTCTATCAGTAGATTAGGAGCTAAATGAAGCGGGAAGCATTTGAACGGCTGAGAGGATAGATGCCTGCCAATTCGGGGCCTGTACCGATTTGCTCGGTATGAGCCCCGACTTTTTTGATTGCCGGCATCCTTATGGAGATTAAGCCGGCCGCTAACGACAGGTCGTTCCGTGACAGAAGGACTCCGGGCCGGCTTAACATCCTAAGCATTGTTCACTGAAACTTTAGAACTCCCGCTATAGGCAACCTCCTTCCACCCCCCAATAAGCTTCCTATTTTATCTGTGGAGTTCCAATCTCCACAAGCTCACTCCACTATCACGTAGTCAACCATCTGGTTCTCATCGAAACCCGCCATTTCCCAGAGCTTTCTGCTAACTCGCACGCCGCCGATGTTCTCTTTGTTTGTTGCCGAGGGCACCGCGCGCCCAACTCCGCCGGTTTCCGGGGCAGGCATAGGTGTAGGAGCCGGCCTGGTCTTGACGCTCGTCCGGATCCTTTGGTAGAACGACTCCGGAATCTTCCTCCTGCTGGCAAGCTCCGGGCAGAACCTGTATCCGTCGGCATTCATGAGGGCCTTTCCCTTGCCCTCGGTGATACCGCTCGAGACGGACCCGAACATCGATATGGAGTAGTTTGCCTGGCTGTAGGCGCCGCCGGCCCCGGGAAAAGAAACATTCGAGCCTACCGTGACCCCTTTCATACCTCCGGAGACAAGCAGAATGTCCACATCCCACGGCAGAGTTTCGGCAATCGATGCGTTATAGACCTGATCCCAGTTGCGATCTACCTTACCCTCCAGGCTTATTTTCCCGACATAGGCGTAGCCTGCCTTTCTCAGCAGGTTCGTATCCACGTTGGAGTCGACAAAGACCAGCAGAGGCTTTCCATTGGTCCTGCGGTCGCGTACAAGAGAGTTCGCTATTTCAAATCCGCGGCCGTGATGGTAGTTGTCGGGCCCTCCGAATACAACTCCCACGCCGTTGAGAATACCTCCCACAACATCCAGCGGGCTGTCGTAAGACAGGGACTCAAGAACACCTCTGAGTTCTCTGGTGTCATCGGGATTGTCGGGGTCAAATGTCCGTTCGTAAACCTGGTTATCGCTATTGGGCCCGTTGGGGAAGTAAGCCTTTACAGTCCCCCATCCTCCATGATTCCAATAGGGCAGATATGGAGGCAGGACAGTAACCGGCGGCGTTCTGGGCTCGTACTCTGAAATTGAAGTATTAGTTAAGCTGGAGACCGAAACCGAATCGGAATCGGCGCTGCCGCCCTCAGAATTGCCGCTGACTACAAAGACCTTCTGGACCTGCTCGGTGCTGACGCTGTTGTCAACATCGATTATGTTCTTGTTCGTGTTTGTGTTCGTCGGAGGAACTACACTACCCCATGCATGGGCGCCTGCAGCTATCAGCAGGACAGGAACCAACACCGCAACTAACCTTTTCATAATCATTCTCCTTAATAGAAATTCCGTTTCCTCATTTAATCTGATCCTTCTCAAACACCCTCCTGGTGCTCTAATAAAATGTTGTCTTCCTGCTCTTTTCGCCTCCTTTCTTCCTCCTTAGTAATAATCAAGCACCCGCACTTTTATCGAGGTCGCAGTGAACGCAAACCGAGACAGTAAACAGGCAAAATTCGATACACTACGATGACAAAACCTCCAACAATCCATTGTATGCCTACCTGACCGTCCATCCAAAACGGGCCGGCAAGTTCCATCTCAGGACTCCGCAAGTCCGGCGCCCGTCTCATGAAGTGAGCGTCAATGTTTCTCAAACTTGCCTGGCGCACTATAGATTATAGCATTATAGGACGTTGTAAGCAAAGAAAAAAAGTTTTTTTTCGGCGTGGCCGTAAATTGCTTCTGCTCGGAGACTTACTGCCCGAGCAGACCGCAAGACGGCGCCAAGGAAAGTACAGGATGTGAGGGCAAAGAGCGCCCCGATTTATTTTATCTCGACTACCGAGTTGAAACCGCCGAACGGGTTCAATTCCGTTACCTCGTTATACGGGTCCTGCTGCCACTGGCCGTCAACGACCAGACGATAGCGGTATCGGCCTTGCGGCAGGTTCATTTTCGTCTGCCAGACCCCGGTGTCGCCGACTTTTTGCATCGCCGCGTTTTCCGGCTGCCAGTTGTTGAAATCGCCGGCTATCTGAACGCTTTGGGCGCGCGGGTACAGTGTTACGAAGACCACGGCGTCGTTAATCTGGCTGACGCCGTAGTAGTCCGAAAGCTTTGCGGCGGCGCGCTGCTCTGCGGTGGGCACCGCCGGTTCCTCGGCCGCTTCCAGCTCCTCGGTCAGATCGATCTCGATATCCTCAGCCACAGCCACCATCTCCTCAGAGACAAACTCCTCCTCGCTCAATTGGGGCTCGGTCTGCTCGATTTCCAGCGCCTCAACCGCTTCTTCGGCCTCCGTTGACGGCTTCGTCGCCTCCAGCAGCTCATCTGCAGTCGCACTTATGGATTCGAGCTGTTCAGCCAGGGAATTGACAAACTCGTGGCGCTGTTGTGTGGCCTGCGAGCCCACGATTTCTTCGGCCAGCGCGGAGAAATCCTTCCGGCCCTTGCTGGCAGGATCATATTCGCTGATGGGCTGGCCGAAACTTGCCGCTTCTTTGAGCTTGGTATTGAAGCTTACGATCGTCTTGAACATCTTGTCGTCGAAGTGGCTGCGCAA
>JBDREF010000008.1:0-12233 GCA_043820045.1 Planctomycetota bacterium
AACCGGGTTTCGAGAAGTAAGCATGGGATTGCCGGGATTATTTGTGCTGTCAGGTGCGTCACCGAGATCAGTCTTGCTCGAAACGATTACCTGCCCCTGACAACTGACGTTCAGGATTCCCTGGCCTTTCGCGGAGCCGTAACCGCCGACCTCGATCAGGTACTGGCTGCCTGAAACTGCGGCAAAGGTGATTTCCGACTGATAGGCAGAGCCGGAGTCATCGTTGCATTCGATCAAATTGCCCGCTGTCGGGTAGCAGGTGCTACCCTCATAGACCGCGAGCATTGTGTCATAACTGCTCCCAAGAAGGCTGACCGTGACGTCACCCGTGCAAGAGGCGGTGTAGGAGTACCAGATGTTCGGGCTGGTCATGCAGTGACCGGGGCCGTCGAACGTCGCATCTGTGGTGTTGAACGCCAGGTCCGTCACATCGCCGATGGGTTTGGCGCCAGTGCAGTCGTCCTGGGAGGACGGCGGACCGGACTGGCCCACGCAACTGATGTTCAGTACGCCCTCGCCTGTCGCCGAACCATAGCCGCCAATCTCGACCAGATACTGGCTGCCGGCGATTGCTGCAAAGGTCACTTCGGACTGATAACCGGAACCGAAGTCATCGTTACACTCGATCAAACGGCCGGATGTCGGGTTGCACTCGCCCCCATCATAGACTGCGAGCTTCGTGTCATAGCTGCTCCCAAGGAGGCTGACGGTGGCATCGCCGGTGCATGTGGCAGTATAGCGGTACCACATATTCGGGCTGGTCACGCAGAGGCCCGGGCCGTCGAACGTAGCGGTCCTGGTGTCGAACGGCAGATCCGTTACATTGCCACCCGGCTGTGTATTAGAGCATTTGTCCTTTACAGCCGAAGGACCTGACTGCCCGGCACAAGTGATACTCAGCAAGCCCGTATTGACCGCGGAGTTATGACCGCCTATTTCGATCAGGTACTTGTTGCTGGCGATAGCGGCAAAAGTAATCTGAGATTGGAGAGACGTGCCGAAATTGTTATTGGCCTCAATCAGATCGCTCGACGCCGGGTTACAGTCGCCCCCGTTGTAGATAGCAAGCTCGGTGTCAAAATCGCTGCCAGACAGACTGACCGTGACATTGCCGGTACACGAGGCCGTATAGCGATACCAGATGTTTGGCCCGTATACGTAATGGCCTGGACCGTCGAATGTTGCACCTCTGGTGTCGAACTCCAGGTTCATTACCTCACCAACCGACACGGCATCCTGACAATCGTTGTTGGATGGCTGTCCTACGGAGATCGCAGAGGGGATGGTTATTGCCAAAACAAAACAGAACTGTGAGATCATTTTCCTAAACATAATAGTCCTTCCAAGAATGCAACCAAAATTAACACCACTTTCTACCTCCTCAGACACCCCTTTAGGTCGCCTGCAGAGGCATAAATACGTTCACGCATAACCCATCTTTACGCAGATCTGTAAATCAGTACCACCTGACTTATCAGATGTAACGCTTTTTTTTATATTGATACCTTGCGCTTGATCGGACTCTTCAGCGGATGAATCTGAGCCGGTGGCACAGAAAGCCTTCTTACCGACCCCGCGCTTTCTGCAATTTCTTTCGGCTTTCTTCCGGGACCTCTTAAGGACTATTTCGAAGAATTCGCCTGCTCAATCTGCTCAGGACGGCGTCTTGGGAGGTCGAAAATCGTGATTTCTGCTATGATGATGCCGGTCCCGACAGATCGTTCATCCCACCGCAGCAGCTAATCCGCAGCCGGGCAGATGCCTAACGAACCCCGCGGATAGTGTGACGCACGCCGGGAAGACTCAGATTTTGATGTATATCTACGGGGATTGGGCCTCAAGTGAAATCCTGAGTGCCCTATTTACCCAGACGGGCATTGCAAGCGGGTATATACTTACATAACTGTTTTCTAAAAAATGACTTGTGACGGTCAAGAATGGAGGTGGGGGGATTCGAACCCAAAACGTACCGAAACAGAACCTCTATACATCGGTAGCAATTCTGCAACAGATTGCAGCGAGAAGCTGTTAGAAGGCGGTTCTGAAGAACAGAGTCATAACAGTTCCGAACACTTCAACACACTTTCACGACACGAATTTGGTGCGAATATGGTGCGCGAGGATGGTAACGATCCGGAGTTGGCTCAAATAATGGCCGTGTGGCCGGGACTTCCGGAGCATATCAAGGCGGCAATCAAAGCGTTGGTTCAAACATATAACAAGAGAGTTGAATGATGCAGAAAGCAACCATGAATGCCATTGATGTCCGCGAAGGTATCGCGGCAGAGACAGAGACCGAAACGGACGAGCTTGGCAAAGAAGAGCAGAAAAGCAGGTTCAGGGAGTAAGGTTCTGAACGAGTTATGCGACGTGAACGGATGCATACAGCCGACTCTTTTGGGCTGGCGCCTCTACCGGCGTGCACCCATAAGTGAACGGCTCCAATAGAGCCCGTCCATCGGCTGAAAATAGGACCAGGTTCTGGTCGCCATGACCCCGCGGAGTTCATGCAACCAGCACGCCCTGTGCGAAGGACCTGACCGGCGCGGTGAAGGCAGGAATGCGACCGGATAGTGGCATCCAGGACCAGGGTCGAGCCGTGAAAGGATTCCTTGTAAGCAGCACCGGCTGGCTACCGGAATCAAGGAATTTATTAACACTTGCTTAGATGGAATTGGACTGCACGGGGCGTTCTGATATAATGTCAAGTGGGAATCCGCCCTCATATCGGTAACCGGTTATTTGGGGACGATTAATGAAAAAGCTCTTGTTGCTTTTGCTCATTCTGGCCATCGGCGGGATGGCCGGCTTGGGCTTGTACCAGCGGCTCAGCGGCTCGGACGTTGTAATAAAGCCGGGGCGGGCCGCCGTTGCGGTGGCTGTGGAGACCCGGCCTATTGGCAAGGGTACTATTTGCGATATCGGGGTGTTCACCGGTTCTCTGGAGCCAAAGTCGCAGTTTGTCGTTGCCCCAAAAGTCGCGGGCTGGCTCAAAGAATTACTCGTCGATGTCGGCGATACGGTTACCCGCAATCAGGTTATTGCCGTTCTGGATGACGAGGAGTTCGCTCAGGAGGTTGAACAGGCCCGGGCCGAGTTGCAGGTCGCCAAAGCGAACGCCGCAAACTGTGCCACCGATCTCGATATCGCCAAGCGCGAATACGAAAGGGCAAAGGCGCTCCGTGAAAAGCAGATCGCGTCGGCTTCGGAACTGGACGTCTCTGAGGCGGCATTCAACGCCTGCGAGACGAGGCACAAGGTTTCACTGGCCCAGGTGACCCAGAAAGAAGCGGCTCTGAAAACGGCCATGGTTCGGCTTTCCTACACCACGGTCCAGGCCTTTTGGGAAGAGGGGGATCAAGCGAAGGTAGTAGGTGAACGCTTTGTGGACGAAGGTTCCCTGCTTCAGATGAATGAGCCCATTGTCTCGATTCTCCAGAACAATCCGCTGACGGCGGTCGTTTATGTCATTGAAAGAGACTACCCGAAGATTACGATAGGCCAGCAGGCTATTGTGACCACCGATGCCTACCCGCGCAGAACGTTTGCCGGCGGTATCACCCGAATCGCGCCGCTACTGAAGGAAAGCAGCCGCCAGGCGAGGGTGGAAGTGGAGGTGCCGAATCCCGATCTCCTGCTCAGGCCGGGAATGTTTGTAAGGGCCAGAGTCGAATTCGCCAGACATGATAACGCCACGCTGATCCCGCTGCCGGCACTGGTCAAAAGAGACGATAAAGAGGGTATTTTCATCGCCGACATGCAGAATCACAAGGCCCTTTTTGTCCCAGTGACGACCGGTATAATCAGCGGCGAGCTGATCGAAATCACAGATCCGGAGATTTCAGGCCTCGCGATCACGATGGGTAATCATCTTCTGGAAGACGGTTCCGATATTACGATGCCCGATAGCGAGTCCTCCCATGAGCCCGGGCCTGCCACGGGCGCCAGGTCAGGAGATTCGCGATGAGAGTTTCACGCTTCGCCGTACACCGTCCCATTTTCACGATCATGGTGGTCTTGATGGTCCTGCTTCTGGGCGCAATCTCGCTGTTGCGGCTGCCCATAGACCTGATGCCTGACATTTCCTACCCGACGCTGAGCATCTCGTGTTCGTATGAGAACGCCGGTCCAGAGGAAATCGAGGAGCTGATTGCCCGGCCGATCGAGCAGGCGGTCAGCGCCGTGCCGGGAGTCGAGGAGCTGACCTCAACGTCGGTCGAGGGCCAGGGTACGGTCAGAGTGAAATTTGCCTGGGGAACGGACTTGGATGCCGCCGCGAATGACATCCGCGACCGCCTGGACCGGATTATTGACCATTTGCCGGAAGACGCGGAGCGGCCCTCACTTCGCAAATACGATCTCGCCAGCTTCTCGATATTGAGCCTCGGCGCCTCGAGCAATCTGGACCCGGTACAGACCCGGCAGATTATCGAAGACCAGGTGCAGTATCGGCTCGAGCGTGTTCCGGGCGTAGCGGCCGTCCTTATCCGGGGAGGCCTTGACCGCGAGATACACGTTGCTCTCGACCCGGCCAAGATCAACGCGCTGGCGATACCGCTCGAATCCATTATTGCGCGTATCCGGGAGGGAAACGTAAACATTCCAGCCGGAACGATCGAGAAAGGCAATTTCGAGATTACCGTCAGAACGCCGGGAGAATATACCGACCTCAAGCAGCTTCAGGATACCGTGATCGCCATCAGGCACGGCGCGCCCATACAGTTGAGGGAAATCGCCCTCGTGGAAGATTCGTGGCAGAAAATCACGAGAATCGTCCGGGTCAATGGCGTGCCGGGGATCTGGCTGTCCGTTTACAAGCAGTCCGGTAAGAACACCGTCGAAGTCGCGCGCGCCGCACTCGCCGAACTCGAGCGCATCAACCGCGACATACCGCAGATAAAGATCATACCCATTATCGATACCTCCGATTATATTGTGCGCTCCATCACCAACGTCGGTACGTCCGCGATCTATGGCGGTCTGCTTGCCATCTTTGTGCTGCTGTTGTTTCTTCGCAATTTCCGCAGTACCGTCGTTATCGCCACGGCTATCCCTGTTTCGATCATTGCGACCTTTGCCCTGTTGTACTTCGGCCATGCCACGCTCAATATCATGACACTCGGCGGCCTGGCCCTGGGAATCGGCATGCTGGTCGATAATTCAATCGTCGTGCTCGAGAACATTTTTCGCATGAGAGAATCGGGCGATGAGCTGGAACACGCGGCCGTCAATGGAGCCGAGGAAGTCACTGCGGCTGTGATCGCCAGCACACTGACGACGCTGGTGGTCTTTCTGCCGCTGGTCTTTGTCAGAGGAATGTCCGGCGTCATGTTCAAGCAGCTCTCAATCGTGGTCAGTTTCTCGCTGCTGTGCTCGCTTGCCGTGGCCCTGACCGTCGTCCCGATGCTGTCGGCCCGTATCCTTCCGGCAGCACAGATCGAGGACAAGTTCAAACACACGTTTCGCGGAAGGGTGTTCGAAATGAGCGGGCGGTTCTCCAAATCTCTGGAGGACGGATACAAAAAATTCCTGCACTTCGCTCTGGCGAATCGTGCCTTCGTTGTGCTTATTGCCGTGCTGCTTCTGACGGCCAGCTTGCTGATCACACCGTATATCGGCGTCGAGCTGATGCCCGGTACGGACGAGGGGGTGGTTCGAGTCGAGGCCGAGATGGCTGTCGGCACAAGGCTGAGTCTGCTGGATGAAAAATTCAGGGTGATCGAGAACATCGTCAACGAGTCAGTCCCTGAGATCAGGTGCACTGTGACGAACGTTGGAGGCTCGCGGTGGCACGGATCGGGCGGCCACACGGGAGATGTTCGTATTTCGCTGAAGCCTCAGTCCGAGAGAAGCAGGTCGAGCGAGCAGATCGCAGCAGAGCTGCGAGCCAGGTTGAGCAAGGTGCCGGGTATGATTGTCCGAACGCGAGCCGACCAGGGCCTGTTTGTCTTTCGCCTGGGTACACAAGGCGCGGACAAAGTCCAGGTTGAAATTCGCGGCCACGACCTTGAGACGGCGGATCGTCTGGCCGCTCAGGTCAAAGATATCATCGAATCCCTCGATGGGATTACGGACGCCCGAGTCAGCCGGGAATCGGGCAACCCCGAAGAGCTTGTCCTGATAGACCGCCAGAAGGCCGCCAATATGCACCTGACCGTCTCGAAGATAGCCAACGTTCTTCAGACGATTCTCTCGGGGACCAGGGCCGGCTACTATCGTCAGGCCGGAGACGAGTATGCAATTCTTGTTAAGCTTCGGGATGCCGAGCAGATGGACCTCAGAGACATTCTCGATCTGACGATAACCAACTCCGAAGGCGAGCCTGTCGTTCTCAGGAACGTGGTGACTGTCGGCCCCAGGAAGGGCCCCGTATTGATCGAACGAAAGAATCAGGAACGCTTCGTCAACATCTCCGCCGAAATAAGCGGCAGGGACATGGGCTCTGTTCTCTCGGAGTTGCAGGAACAGCTTAAACAGATTCCCGTACCGCCGGGCTTCACAATCGGCTTTGGGGGCGATTACGAAGAGCAACAGAAGTCATTTCACGAGCTTCTGGTCAGTTGCATCTTGGCGCTCGTGCTTGTTTACATGGTTATGGCGTGCCAGTATGAGTCTTTGCGCGACCCCTTTGTCGTCATGTTTTCCGTGCCGCTGGCCGCGATCGGGGTAATTCTGATGCTCTTCCTGACCCGGACGACGTTCAATACACAATCTTTCATCGGGTGTATCATGCTGGAGGGGATTGTTGTCAACAATGCCATTCTTCTGGTTGACCAGACAAACCAGCTTCGTCGCAGGGCCGGTATGGCTATTCGTGAGGCCATCGAGGAGGCGGGCCGGAGGCGACTGCGCCCAATATTGATGACAGCCATGACGACCATCATCGGCCTGATACCCCTGGCGCTCGGCCTTGGCGAGGGTGGCGAGGCGCAAGCCCCTATGGCCAGGGCGGTCATAGGCGGCCTGCTTAGCTCGACTCTGATTACGCTCGTGTTTGTGCCGGTGGTGTATTCGGTTTTTGAGCGTCTGAAGCCGGGGACGGACTCTGGCCACAGAATGGATGCGGAAAATACAGTGCTTGGATGAGTAGTGTGAAGATGCCCGTCACTCTTGAAAGAACGGCTGCCGTATTGTGTAGTGTGATATTGATCTTTCAAGCGCTGCTGCTGTCCTCGTGCGCATCCCTGCCGCCGGACAAGTATTCGGATCACGTCGCGTCCGAGGCCATCGCCGAGAAACCCGAGAACGGGCGAGAAACTCACCCCATGGAGGCGCCCGACGCGAACGATACGGCCGCCCCCGAAGGTCCTCTGAAAATTGGGATCCAGGAGGCGATTCTGCTGGCCATGGAGAACAACCAGGCGCTCATCGTCGAAAGGATGAATCCGCAGATCCAGCGCACGTTCGAGCAGGAGGAGCTTGCCGCTTTCGATCCGCTTTTGAGCCCTCAGGTATCCAACAGGAGAATCGTCGCCGACCGGCTCTCGCGCGCCGGATCCAGCACAGAAAGCTCCAAGGTGGATTCGATTACCGGTTCAGTCTTGCTTGACAAGCTGTTTCCGACCGGTACGGCCCTGGCCCTTGAGGCCAGCACCGGCTATACCGACTCGTCTCTGTACAGCGATACGTTCACGGCCAATCGTCTTGGGTTCACCGTGACTCAGGCCCTTCTGCGAGGACTGGATGTCCAGGCCAATATGGCGCGTGTGAATCAGGCCAGATTCGACACGCTCATATCTCAGTACGAGCTTCGAGGCTTCACGGAAGTTCTGCTGGAGCAGGTTGAATCGAAGTTCTGGGACTACGCGCTTGCTCAAAGGCAGATCGACATCTACACCAACTCGCTGAACCTCGCGGAAAAGCAGATGACCGAGACTGAGGAACGAATCAAGATAGGAGACCTTGCCGAGACGGAGCTTGCGGCCGCCCAGGCGGAGGTCGCCCTCGGGCACGAGAACCTCATAAACGCCCGCAGCGCATTGGCACTGGAACGCCTGGGCCTATTGCGGCTCTTGAATCCGTCCGGGAGTATGGATTGGAACAGGCAGATCATTCTCCAATATGAAACATCCCCGCCTGACGTCAAACTCGAAGACGTCGAAGAGCACGTTCAGGTAGCGCTGCGAATGCGTCCCGACCTGAATCAGGCCAGGCTTCAGATTCAGCGGGGCGATCTCGATGTTGTGCGCACCAAGAACGGGCTGCTTCCCAAAATGGACATGTTCATCTCCTTTGGCAAGACCGGTTATGCGAACACTTTCGACAGGGCACTGGACAACGTGGATGGGGACAGCTATGACGTCACATGGGGCCTGGTTTTCGAAGGGGCACCGCTGAACCGAAGCGAGCGGGCTCAATACACCCGTGCCGTGCTGGGCCGGCAACAGCTTCGCAGGTCCTTGGAGAACCTTTCACAGCTTATTCAGGTTGACGTGCGAGCAGCCTATATCGAGGTCACTCGAACGCGGGAACAGATTTCTGCGACGGCTGCCACACGCAATTTCCAGGAGGAAAAACTCCGTGCTGAAACCGAGAAATTCCGCGTCGGCAAGTCCACTTCGCTGCTGGTCGGTCAGGCCCAGCGAGACTTTGTTGCAAGCCAACTCGCAGAGATAGAGGCGGTTGCCAATTATCTGAAGGCACTGGTTGCCCTGTATAGACTGGAGGGATCCCTCATTCATCGCCGGGGCCTATCGGCACCGGGCGCCGAGCCTGTTGTGCTTGAGCTGCAGTGATGATCGTGCTTCGTTTGGAATCAGCAGACCCCAACCAACTCGCTGATTTCGGTCTGATTGACTCAACCCGAGCGGCGACAGGTAAACTGCTGTCGGAGCATATTGCAGACTTTGAGCAGTTCCTCATCGACAAAGGCGATAATGGGATGCGGTACAGATGGAAAGACGGGCTCGGCTACGGAATATGGCGGCGCTCCCGCGGGGCAGGGTCTGCGGTTTTTCTTGACGTGGAGGGGGCTGATATGGTATAAGTAGGGCAATATGAAGTCCGTGGATTCGAGGTCATCCGGGCAGGATTCTGCTTGTCTTTCGGGCTCTCAAAGGAAGGAGGCAGTCTCAAACCGTATGGAAATGTCCTCAGAAGAGGCGGACAAACTGTAGTCAATATTAGAGGCCGTCGTGCCCACTTTATGTTAACCATTATTGAAGGAGGTTTGTTATGTTTCGAAGAATGAAATGGTTTGTTGCCGTGTTGCTGGTCTCAGGTCTTTGCGCAGGTTCAGCTCAGGCAGAATTGCTTGGCTATTGGCCTTTCGAGGAAGGCCAGGGGACCGTGGCCTCCGACATCACGGGAAACGGCAATAATGGAGCCTTTAATGGCAGCGTCCAGTGGGTGCCCGGCTACAAAGGCGGTGGTGTGCGTTTCGACACGGCCGGTGAGCGAATCGTTGTCGGCCCTCTCGATCCCACGGCAGGCACCGACGCCATGACACTGGCCGCATGGATCAACTGGGAGGGCCAGGGCCATAGCATCGGACAGCAGGGCATCATCGGTAAACGTCAAGGCTGGGATCCCGGCACCGGTGTCAAGTGGTTCTGGCAGACCAACCCAGCCGGGGATTTCTTGTTTCGAGCCGACAGTGCCAATGGCGGTGGCGGTGGGGGTTTTGGGTGGGGCAATGCACTTCTCGTCCCCTATGCGAATGAGTGGACTCATGTGGCAGTGACCTGGGACAACGGTACCGTAACTCAGTACATTAATGCCGGAGCAGTTGGAACTGGAAATATTAATTTTATAGATACTGCGGACGCAACCCCCGTATCGATCGGCAGCGTCTCCGCCACCAACAACGAAACCTTTGTCGGCATTATCGATGAGGCGCGGATCTACAACCATGCCCTGGCACTGGACGAGATTGAGACTATTATGATAGGTGAGTTTCCGAACGCCTATAAGCCCGATCCGGCTGATGGTGCCATCCACGCCGAAACATGGGTGACCCTTTCCTGGGAGGCGGGGACTTTAGCCGTCTCGCACGACGTGTATTTGGGCGATGATTTCGATGCTGTGAATAATGGCACGGGTGATACGTTCCGCGGCAACCAGATGGCGACGTTTTACGTAGCCGGCTTCCCAGGATTTGTCTATCCGGAGGGCCTGGTTCCGGGCACCACCTACTACTGGCGAGTCGATGAGGTTAACGATGCAGAACCGGACAGCCCATGGAAAGGTGAAGTCTGGAGCTTCAGGATTCCGTCCAAAACAGCGTTTGATCCGAAGCCGGCAGATGGTGCCGAATCCGTTGCTCTGGATGCAAAGCTTAGCTGGAGACCCGGTTTCGATGCTATACTGCATTATGTGTATTTCGGCGATAGTTTCGACGCGGTGAATAATGCGACCGGCGCTGCGCCCATGGGAGCTACGAGCTATAATCCCGGCCCGCTGAGAGCCGCCAAGACTTACTACTGGCGAGTCGATGAGTTCGACGCCGTCGAAACGCACAAAGGCGACGTCTGGAGTTTCAGTACCGCAGGTGCCGTAGGAGGCCCCAATCCGGCCAACGGCGCCACCGGTGTGGAGCCGGCATCGATTCTCACCTGGACTTCAGGGTATCTCGCCGCTTCGCATGAAGTATATTTTGGCGCTGACGCCGATGCAGTTAAGAACGCCACGAAGGCCTCGCCCGAGTACAAGGGGATTCAGGCACGCGGTGATGAGAGTTATGACCCGGGGACGCTGCAACTGGAGACTACGTACTACTGGCGGATAGACGAAGTCAACAATGCCCAGCCCGACAGCCCGTGGATCGGCAATGTCTGGAGCTTTACTACCGGCAATTACTTCGTAACAGATGATTTCGAGTCGTACAATGACATCGACCCGCCGGACCCGGCGAGCAACAGGATATTCGATAGTGGATTGACGGCTTTGGAACCACAGACAACGGCGCTCTCGTCGGCAACGACCTTCCTCCTTACGCCGAGCAGGCTATCGTTCACGGCGGCGCTCAATCGATGCCGTATGCATACGACAACAACCTGAGAACTTCCGAGGCAACACTGACACTGGTCTATCCGCGCGACTGGACCGCCGAAGGCGTTGCGAAGCTGTCGCTGTGGTTCCGCGGCGCCCCGGCCAACTCCGCCGAGCGGATTTATGTTGCTCTCAACGGCACTGCGGTTGTTTACCATGATGATCCTGCCGCGACACAGCAAACCGGGTGGAACGAGTGGGTAATCGACCTGCAGGCAGTTGCCGACCAGGGCGTGAATCTCGCCAACGTCAATACGATTACTCTTGGCATTGGCACCAAGAATAGCCCTGTGGCCGGCGGCGCAGGAACGATGTACTTCGACGACATCCGGCTGTACCGGTAGATTTTGTGGAGACTATTAAGCCGGCAGACAATTGAGCTGCCCATAAAGCAAGTCTGCACCAATATGGGGCCGATAGCGATTCGCTCGGCATGGGCCCCGGTTGTTTTGCTCTGAATCTGACTCGTCCTCCAACAGAACACGTCCGAGGCTACTCTGTGAGAATGTGTGGGCCAGGCAGGGTATAGAGAAAGAAGATGGCAAGCGGCATGCTCACGACCCTTGATTCCAGGCATAGAATGTCGAATTGGGCGAAAAAGTGTTGATATTGAGATGAAGTCTTTGTATTATAGGACTTGTGGTTTGCATTAGTATCTCAGTGAAGCACTTACGGGAAATCCCGTATTGAGATTATTACATCTTAGCCGCCTGCCCTATCAGGCATACGGAGACAGGAGGTTTAACGAAGTCATCAACAATTGTCTTGGGCAAAAAGAAGATCTAACATCACGACCATGAAACTCACTTTCAACCATTGTTTTTTGCAGGAGGACTATTATGTGTAAGAGATTGTTCCTATTGATTCCTCTCGTTTTGGTGCTGAGCCTCGTCAGTACAAATGTGGCGTTTGGCGGCAAGGTGTGGGAGGCCAGAGTCAGCAGCGGTAATGATGATGCTGAACAGGATGTCAGCGGCGGCGGTATGGATTTAAGCAGCAGCGACCTGGAGATTTTTGATGATGGCGGTTTGCAGGTAATAGGTATGCGCTTCGTAGAGATCCCCATTCCGAAGGGCGCCATCGTGGATAACGCGTTTGTTGAACTAACTTGCGATGAGACAAAAAGCGGCACACAACCTGTTAGTGTTCTCATCGAGGGTGAACTGAATCCTAATCCCCCTACGTTTGCCGACGTCACTAATAATATTACCAGTCGGCCGACAACGATAGCGAAAGTGGTGTGG
>JBDREF010000009.1:0-3969 GCA_043820045.1 Planctomycetota bacterium
CGAAGGCAGGTGGAAGCATCATTTCGACACCTTCCGCGAGCTTCCTGACCGCAGCATCGTCTATCACTGCGACCAGGACGACATCTTCGAGGTACATCGCAGGCTGCACGACAAGTTCGCCATTAGCGGCGGGCTCCCGAATGTTATGCTCAGCTACGGCACACCGAAGGAGGTGCGAGAGTTTGTCCTGCGGGTCATCAAGGAGGTGGCTAAAGACGGCGGTTACATCATGGACGCCGGCGCGATTATGCAGGACGATACGAATATCGAGAACATGAAGATGATGAACCAGGTCTGTCGCGAGCATGGGGTCTATTCATCCGGAAGTTTCCAGACGCCGACCGATACGCCGCCCTGCGACCTGCCCTCGTCGGTGGAGTCGCGAAAGAAAGCTAAGGGCATGACCGGCCGTACCGCCCCGAAAGTCAAGCCGGGCGTCTGTTTCCCCTGGGAGCAGCGGGTCAAAGACCTGCCCGAAATCACGGGCGATCCTGCCATGGTCCAGAAAGTCTGGGAGGACATCGACGCCTTGGGCAACGTGTACATCTGGCAGTTGCTGCTCTCCTTCTGAGCACAGACGAGCAGCAAAACTTGGAGGTTACAACATGAATCGCAAGAAGCATGTGACACGCCGGGCTTTTTTGGCAAAAGCGGCGGGCATCGCGGGCACGGCGGCGGTGTTTCCTTATATTGTCCCTTCGACGGCGCTGGGCAATGCGGGCAACGTCGCGGCGAGCAATCGGATTACGATGGGCTGCATCGGCACGGGAAATCAGGGCACCAACGACATGCAGGACTTCCTGCAGGACAGCCGCGTGCAGATTGCGGCCGTATGCGACGTCAATCGTGAAAGCGCCGGCTACTGGGACAACCGCGTCGGCGGACGCGAAGCGGCCAAGAGAATCGTCACGGAATATTACGGCCGTAAGAGCGAGCCGGGGACATACAAAGGCTGCCGAGCGTACGAGGATTTTCGCGATGTGCTGGACAGGGAAGATATCGATGCAGTCCTGATCGCCCTGCCGGACCACTGGCATTCGATTGCGGTCATCGAGGCGGCGAAGGCCGGCAAGGACATCTATGGCGAGAAGCCGCTTTCACTGACCATCGCCGAGGGGCGGGCAATGTGCGATGCGGTCAATCGCTACGGGCGCGTGTTCCAGACGGGCAGCCAGCAACGCTCGGACCACAACTTCCGCCGGGCGTGCGAGCTTGTGCGAAACGGCAGGATCGGCAAACTCCACACCGTCAAGTGCGGCCTGCCCGGAGGGACGCCGGACATTTCCAAGATGGGCAATCGCACAAAACCGGAACCCGTGCCCGACGGATTCAATTACGATAGATGGCTGGGGCCGGCCCCGTACGCCCCCTACTGCCCCGCCCGCTGCCACGTGAATTTCCGCTGGATACTGGACTACTCCGGCGGGCAGGTGACCGACTGGGGCGGCCATCATCCCGATATCGCGCAGTGGGGCATGGGCACGGAGAAAACCGGGCCGGTGGAAATCAGGAATGCCAAAGGTACATTCGCCCGGGACGGATTGTATAATACGGCAACGGATTTTTATTTCGAGTGCATATACGAAAACGGAGTCAAGCTGATCGTCTCGAATAAGGAAAGAGGCGGCGTGACGTTCGAAGGGACCGATGGCTGGGTGTGGGCGGACCGTGGGCGTCACGATGCGAGCCCCAAGTCACTGCTCGAATCGGTCGTCGGCCCGGATGAGACGCACCTGTACCGCAGCGACAATCACGCCGGCAACTTCATCGACTGCGTTATTTCACGTGAGGAAACCGTCGCTCCGATTGAAACTGCGCATCGCTCTATTACCATCGGACACCTTGGCAATATCGCCATGCGTCTGGGACACGACCTGAAGTGGAATCCGAACACCGAACAGTTCATAGACGACGAGCAGGCCGCCAGGATGGCGACACGTTCGATGCGCAGTCCGTGGCGGGTGTAGCTGGGCAGTTTTACAATGAAAGGAAAATGTATGAATCGACGCAGGTTTCTCGGCTCCGGCGCGGCAGCCGTACTGACTGTAGCTACAGGCGGGATTCTCGGATCGGGCTGCCACAGCACACAGAGCGATGCAAGGTCGCAGAAAAAAGTACTTGTCGGCGGCCACCCCTGGGTCTATGCGGCAACACAGCCAAACTACGACATCTATCCCGTGCTGGACCAGATCTTCGCCGACATGAGTTATGGGGGCCTGGATGGAATCGAGCTGATGCACACGGCTCTGCGATATCCCGACGCGGTCGAGCGCATCAAAGGACTCTCGAACGAGCATAATCTGCCCGTCATTGGCACGTCCTTCAGCGGGGCGATGTGGGACCGGGCGCAACACGAGGCCGTCTTTGCAGACGCCCGTGTTGTCGTGACGCGACTGGCCGAGCTGGGCGGGCGGACGCTCGGCACGTCCGTGGGCAAATCGCCGCAAACCAAGACAGCCGCACAGTTGGACGCACAGGCGGAGCTTCTGCGCCGGATCATGAAGCTCTGCGGCGACAATGGCGTCGAGCTGAATCTGCACAATCACACGTACGAAGTGGAAGACGACATGCACGATCTGAGCGGGACGCTCACACGGGTTCCGGAGGCTAAGCTGGGCCCCGATCTCAACTGGCTGGTGCGCGGCGGCGTCGATCCGGTGAATTTCATCGAAGCTTACGGCGAGAGCATCGTGTTCCTGCACATCCGAGACCAGAACGCCGACGGAACGTGGTCCGAAGCCGTGGGCGAAGGTGACATGGACTATGTCGCCGTCAGCCATGCCCTGCGCGCCGTCGGCTTCTCCGGCGATGCCGTGATCGAGCTTGCCCATGAACGCAATTTTAAACCCACCCGGCCCCTGCGAGACAGTCTCAGGATGAGCCGGATCAATGTTAAGAAAACCTTAGGCTTCTGAGCCTTTACGGAGAACGCTAATGAATCGCATAATTACACGTAGATCATTTCTCAAGCAGGCAGCAGCGGTAGGCGCGACTGGCCTGGCGCTGCCGTACCTCGTCCCCTCGTCGGCGCTGGGCAAGGCTGGCGCGGTTGCGGCCAGCGAACGGATTACGATAGGCTTTATCGGCACGGGCGGTCACGGCATTGACATGAATCTCAAGAGCTTTCTCCCGCAACCGGATGCCCAGGCCGTCGCAGTATGCGACGTGGACCCCGTACATCTCCAGCAGGGCCTCGACACGGTCAACAAAAAGTACGGCAATACGGATTGCGCCGCCTATAAAGATTTCCGCGAGGTTCTCGCGCGCGGCGATATCGATGCCGTGATGATTTCCACGCCCGACCACTGGCACGTTCCGATATCGATAGCCGCGGCCAAAGCCGGCAAAGACGTCGAGTGCGAGAAGCCGACGCTGACCGTTCAGGAGGGCCGGGTGCTCTGCGAGACGATGAAACGCTACGGGCGAGTCTTTCAGTGGTCCACGGAAGACAGGTCGGTGGACGTCTATCATCGTATGTGCGAGCTGGTTCGCAACGGCCGAATCGGCAAAGTCCACACGATTCGGGTCGAGCTGCCCAGCGGGCCCGACACGCCCGGCGACCCGACGCCGATGCCGGTGCCGGAAGGCTTCGATTACGATATGTGGCTGGGCCCGGCGCCGTGGGCGCCATATACCAAGGACCGCACACACTGGAACTTCCGATGGATTCTGGACTATTCCGGCGGCATGTTGACCGACTGGGGGGCGCATCTGCTCGACGGCGCGCAGTGGGGCAACAATAGCGAGCATACCGGGCCGGTCGAGGTCGAGGGCAAAGGCGAATTCTGGCGGGATGGACTCTACAACACGGCGAAAGATTACCGAATCGAGTACAAGTATGCCGACGGCGTAAGGTTGATAGTGACGTCGGGCACGCCGAGCCTGCGGTTCGAAGGCTCGGAAGGCTGGATCGGCAATCGCGGCTGGAGAGGTAGACTCGAGGCCGAGCCGGCGTCCATTCTGGATTCG
>JBDREF010000010.1:0-12512 GCA_043820045.1 Planctomycetota bacterium
GGCGAGTTGATCACCCTGTCCGCAAATTCCGGTACGAATACTCGCGTCTCAAACCCCGCGCAGCCCTTGACGCCCAACAACTTGCAGGCGTCCAGGAACTCTTCCAGCGCGTCCAATACGTCAAAATCCACCACGCCGGCGACCGCCAATCCGGCCCTGCGGGCAAGCCATGCGAATTTGCTCGGCGAATAGCCGTAGGTATTGTAGGAGAAAAAGGTATGGCAATGAATATTGACGTCCGTGCCGGGCTCGGGCAAATCGATATTCCCCGCCTCGACCTTTGCACAGAGTTCCAGCAGAGCTTCCTTTCTCTGGCCGGCGCCAAAACTATCCAGCTTGCGCTCTAATTGTTCGATCAAATCATCCTTCCTTTTCTGCTTTTCACTTCTTGTTCTTGCGGTATTGCTCTTGCCATTTGGAAGTGTCCTGCGGCTGAAATTCTTTCAGCTCGAATGACTTACGGACAATTTCTCTGGCCTCTGCGAGTGTCCTTATCTGTCCGGTCGCCATGGCCTGCATCAGGATATTGCCGCTGGCGGTTGCCTCAACGGGTCCGGTTATGACCTTCTTACCGAGTGAATTGGCGGTAAAACGGCACAGCAGCTCGTTTTGAATCCCGCCCCCGACGATATGCAGCACATCGACCGTCTCTCCGGCGGCATCCTCAATCGCCTCCATCACGGCTCGATACCGCAGGGCCAGACTCTCCAATATGATTCTAATCATTTGGCCCTTGTCCTGCGTTGTCTTCTGTCCCGTCTTGGCCAGATAGTCATTTACACGTTTGGGCATGTCACCCGGCGGCAGGAACGTGCCGTCGTCGACGTCGATGTGCCCCGCGAAGGGAGCGGCATTCTCGGCCATGGCGGCTATCTCGCCGTAGCTCAGATCCATGCCTTCCCTTTGCCACTGCCTCTTACTCTCCTGCACCAGCCACAAACCCATAATGTTCTTCAAAAGGCGGATCGTATTCTCGACCCCGCCCTCATTGGTGAACTCATACGCCAGCGTCTTGTCGTTGACGATAGCCTTTGGTATCTCGGCGCCCATAAGGCTCCACGTTCCAGACGAAAGATACGCCCACTTCTCAGCGCGTGCCGGCACGGCGGCAACCGCAGAGGCCGTATCGTGTGAGCCGATTGCGATGACAGGGATGGGGCCACAGCCGAGTTCTACGCCTATCTTGGCGCCCAACTGCCCGACAACCTTACCGGGAGGCACAATTTCAGGCAGGATGTTGCTCGGCAGGGAAATCGCATCCAAAACCGCCTTCGACCACTTTCCCGTCCTCATATCCATGAACTGAGACGTACTGCCAAGGGTGTACTCGGCGAATATCTTTCCGCACAGGAAATAGCTCACCAGGTCGGCGATGAAAACCAGATTTCTGGCTTTTGCCAGCGCCACCGAATGCGCTAATCGCATAGCGAGCAGTTGATACACGCTGTTTAGCTGCATGAACTGTATGCCTGTGTTCTCGTAGATCTGCCGTTTCGGCATCAGTTCGAAAGCCTTTTCCTGCATCCCGTTTGTCTGGCTGTCCCGGTAGTGATAGGGATTCTCGATCAGCTCGCCGTTTCCGTCCAGCAGCCCGAAATCCACACCCCAGCTATCCACCCCAATCCCCCAGACCTGGGCGCCTGCCGCCTTTGCGGCCTTCTTAATGCCGGCTTTGATCTCGCCCATCAGCTTCGCAAAATTCCACTTCAGGGAACCGTTTTCCTCTATCGGCCCGTTTCCGAATCGGTGGATTTCTTCGAGGACGACCTTATCGGCTGAAACCGACCCGATCATCACTCTGCCGCTTTCGGCTCCAAGATCGACTGCAATGTATTTTTTAACCTGCGCCATGGGGTACTCCTTGTGAAAAGTATTCAATCCCAGGAAAGCGATTTTATACCGCAGACTCAGCAGCATTGCAAATTGAAAATCGGGGCGTGAGAAGCGGGAGTGCGAAGATATACTTCAAGCTTACAACCAGATACTCAGAACATAAGCGTTGTCGGCCGGTCGGGAACCGTTAACCCGGCTGGAAACGCATTTTTGCCTGGCCGATCAGGTAGAAGCTGCCGGTAATGCAAATGAGGTCTTCTTTGCTGACGGCACTTTTGGCAATTTGCAGTGCCGGGCCCAGGCTCGGAGCGGTCTGGCACATTTTGCCGCATATTTCCGTGTACATATCAGCCAGGTCTTCAGGAGGCACCGCCCTGGCCGAGTTGCTGCGCGTGAAGATGACCTTGTCGGCTCCGTACTGGAGCATTTCGAGCATCCCTTTAATGTCCTTGTCGATGTTGCAGCCGAAGATCACCACCATGGAATCGTAGGGTATGTTTTGCCCAATGGCGTGAATCAGGGCCTTGATGCTTGCAGCATTGTGGGCGGCATCGATCATAATCCTGGGGTCGTGGCAAATCATCTCCATCCTGCCGGCCAGCCAGACTTTGCCGAGCCCCTCGGTAGCCTTTTCGTTGTCGATCTTATATCCGGCCGACTTGAGTTTGTCCAGCATGGCCAGCGCCAAGCCGCAGTTGATTGCCTGGTGTTTGCCGTGCAACGGTACCCGCAGATGCTCAAATTTGCTCGTTGGTGTTGTCAGGCAGATTCTTGTGTGCGGACCGTACTCCCGCGATGTTTCAAATCGGTGCGAAAAATCAATATCGCTGCCTGTTACGCTCAAGGGTGCGTTGACGGCCACGGCCCGGGATTTGAGGACTCGCATCGCCGCCGGATCCTGCTGAACGGTGACCACAGGTACGCCTTGCTTGAAAATACCCGCTTTCTCCTCGGCAATGAGGTCTATGGTGTTTCCGAGCTGGTGCTGATGGTCTATGCTCAAACTGGTTATGCCGACCACCTTGGGCCGAATCACGTTTGTGCTGTCCAGCCTGCCGCCCAAACCAGTTTCAATCACGGCGATATCCACCGCCTTATCGACAAAGTACATGAATGCAAGGGCAGTCATTATCTCGAAAAAAGTGGGGGCGTCGGTCTTCAACATCTTCTCGACCGGGGCATAAACGCGGTTCATCAGGTCCCGCATTGCCGATTGGTCGATCATTTCCGAATTGACTGTAATCCTCTCGTGCAGGTGCACCACGTGAGGCGATGTGTACAATCCGACGCTATAGCCGTTCGCTTCAAGCATCCTGGCCAGCATGGTGGCGGTCGAACCCTTTCCTTTAGTACCGCCTATATGGGCTGTCTGGATTTTCTTGTGAGGATTGCCCAACAACGACAAAAGCTTCTTCATCCTGTCAAGGTTAAACGTCGTGACGTTATAGCGCAGACGTTTTTCCTTTTCATAGTCGGTCCTCTCAAACAAGTAGTCAATAGCCTGCTGATAACTTCTGAACGGCTTTACGCTCTTGACTTTGGCAAGTTTGGAGGAGGATGATTTCGTCCGTTTCTTTCCGATTTTCTTTACTGCTTTTGCCATCAAGTAAATGGATTGTAGCACTGGAGAGTGTTTCAGTCAATGCCTGATCGGCAAAAATGTCTGAATCGCGGGTCATAGAATAGCTGCAACTTGTTACTGGCAATATAGTTATAAAAAAAGCAGCCCATATTATTATCTTTCGACTGCCGTATGTGCATTAGCAGTGCTGAATATACAATTGTTATTTCTTATAATTGGATATTTTCTGCCCCGGCTTGACGGCCGCAAGGGCCGGTTTTTGCGGGTTTCTGTGTGGTGCGCCGGGATTGCCGGCTATATAATCGGGGGCGTGAGTACGGAAGAACAGAGACAGGCGTTCTCAATGGCCAGGGGAATCGGCACCTTTGCCCTGCAGGGTTTCAATCAACTGCTGTGGCCCAGTGTCTGCACAAATTGCAGCCAGAGCATCGCTGAGACGGATAAGGGCCTCTGCGGGAGTTGCTGGGACCAGCTTCTGGCCTGCACGGGGGCCGATTATTGCCCTCGGTGTGGACGAGATGCCGGCAGGTTTGCTTTGGTGGAAGGCACGTGCCCCGACTGCCAGGGCAGGGAGATATGTTTTGACGGCATTGCTCGCGCCGGGGTCTATGACCAGAATCTGCGGCAAATGATATTAGCTTTTAAGAACGGCAGGACGGAACTCGATTCGGTTCTCGGCTTTTTGGCCGAATCTGCTTTTGGAGGCTGTGATTTTCGTGATGAGGCCGAAATTTTCGTCCCCGTTCCGCTTCATTGGACCAGGCGGCTGGTCAGAGGCTATAACCAGTCGCGTGTGCTGCTCAGAAGGTTTAAGCCGCCCGGAGCGGGGGTAAGCACTGATCTCGTGCGAATCCACCGGACGAAATTACAGCCGACGATGGCCAGTCCCGCCGCTCGTGCAAGAAATGTTGCGGGGGCCTTTGGAATTCGCCGTGGGCACAAATTCGCCGGTCGCAAGATTTGTCTTGTCGATGATATCAAAACGACCGGCGCAACGCTGAACGAGTGTGCCAGGGTGCTGAAAGCCGCCGGCGCTTCGAGAGTTTTCGCTTTGGTTTTGGCAGTCGCAGGCCAGAATATCAGCTAAGTGTGCCCGGGGACACCGCATTTATGAAGAGGAAATGTCCAATGATTAAAACAACTCGGTCGGTAGTCACGTTGCTAATGACTTTGTCCATGGTGAGTACGCTCTGCACAAGAGCAGTGGCTGCGGATTGGCTGGTAACGCAGATCACAGAGCCGGTCAGGATTGAAAAGCGCCTTAACGGCAACGAAATCGTCCTGAGCAACGGCCTTATCAGCCGGACAATTCGCTTGACGCCCAACGCCGCCACCGTCGCGTACGAGAACCTCATGACCGGAGAATCCGTTATCCGTGGAGTCAAACCCGAAGCGATTGTCGAGTTCGACGGCAGTAAATACGAAATAGGGGGGCTGCATGGGCAGGTCGAGTACGCATATCTGCTCCCGAAGTGGGTGGATTCTCTGACCAGTAGTCCGGACGCATTTCAATTCGACAGCTTCGAGGAGGGCGCGGCGGAAGAGCGTTTCACCTGGAATCGCAAACGCTACTCGGCCCGGCTGCCCTGGCCCGGCCCTGGAAAATCGTTAACGCTTAATTTCAAGCCGCCAGCCGACAGGCTCGAAGGGCTGACTGTCTCAATCCACTACGAAATGTACCAGGGGATTCCTCTGCTGGCAAAGTGGCTGAAAGTCTATAACGGCGGTACGCGGCCGGTCAGACTGAATACTTTCGTCAGTGAGATTCTTGCCGCTGTGGAGTATGAGTCGCTGGTGGGACAGCCCGTTCAGTGGGAGTATCCGAACATTCACGTCGAGAGCGATTACGCCTTCCACGGAGGCGACCCAAAAACCGCCAACAAAACGACTTGCTGGGTCCCCGATCCCCAGTACAGCACGCAGGTCAACTATGAGCTAATGAAGCCGGTCATGCTGGAAAGCCGGCCGCCAATCGGCCCTGATCTGGTCATCGAGCCGGGCGAGATATTCGAGTCGTTTCGGACATTTGAGCTTATCTACGACAGCACCGAACGCGAGCGCAGGGGTCTGGCTCTGCGAAGAATGTACCGAACGATCGCGCCGTGGGCCACGGAAAACCCCATCATTATGCATGTCCGTCATGCAAACCCGGAAGCGGTTCGGCTGGCAATCGACCAGTGTGCCGAAGTCGGATTCGAGATGGTCATCATGACCTTCGGCAGCGGCTTCAACATGGAGAACATCGACCCTGACTATATGGCGCAGGTTAAGGAATTGGTCGATTATGCCCATAGCAAGGACATTGAACTCGGCGGCTATTCGCTGCTGGCCAGCCGCAAGATTAGCGACGAGCACGATGTTATCAATCCCCAGACGGGTACAACGGGAGGGGCGATCTTCGGCAATTCGCCGTGCCTGTGCAGCAAATGGGGCGATGAGTATTTTCGAAGAATCAGGACTTTCATCGAGCAAACAGGCCTTGACCTGCTCGAACACGACGGCTCCTATCCGGGTGACCTCTGTGCATCGACCAGCCATCCGGGTCATCGCGGACTTGCCGATTCGCAGTGGAAGCAGTGGAAGAAGATCAGCGATTTCTATAAGTGGTGCCGCGGCAGGGGGGTCTATCTCAACGTCCCCGACTGGTATTTCTTAAACGGGTCGAACAAAAGCGCGATGGGTTACCGCGAGGTCAACTGGTCGCTCCCTCGCGAAAGGCAGATCATTCTCGGCCGGCAGAACATATTCGACGGCACGTGGAAGAAATCGCCGAGTATGGGCTGGATGTTCGTGCCGCTCGTGCAGTACCACGGCGGCGGTGCCGCGGCCACATTGGAACCTTTGTCCGAGCACCTGGATGCCTACGGCGCCCACCTTGCGCAGAATTTCGGATCAGGCGTGCAGGCATGTTACCGCGGACCGCGCGTGTACGATACGGACCAGACAAAAGCGATCGTGAAGAAGTGGGTCGGTTTCTACAGGGAGTACCGCGACATACTCGATTCCGACATCATTCACGTGCGCAGGCCCGACGGCCGCGATATCGACTGCGTTCTGCACGTCAATCCGAAACTGAAGCAAAAGGGCCTGGCAATGGTCTACAATCCCCTGGATCACGCGGTCAAAAGGCAATTGAAGCTCCCGCTTTACTACACGGGACTGACCGAGACGGCCAACATTCGTGAGCAGTGGGGCAAAAGCAGGGCGTATCAGCTTGATCGTGGATATAATGTTGAAATCCTGGTCAGCATAGCTCCAAGGGCCGTCACGTGGTTCGTAATAGAATAGCGGCGGATCAGACCTCGGTGATAGTTCGACGCGAAGTGTTATCTTAATTGTGCGGCAAAGACAATAAAGTGTTCTACTATCGGATGAGGTGTTGCAATAAATCGTATTTTGACACAGGATACTCTCTAATCAATACTGGTTTTCAGGGTCAGACCGGCAGGTCACAAAGTGCAACAAGAGAAAAACAAACCTTTTGAAAAATCGGGCTTGTTTTCCATTTTTCCTCCTGTATTCTGTCTATTGAGTTCTGTGTTTCCAATAAGCAAAATCATAAGTTCAATCAAAATTGCTCTTAATTGGTGCCGCCTGCGGCCTTAGCGGCTTTGCGTGCACGTTCTTTGGCCTTGCGCGGGGCATTGGCCGTGCGCGTTTTTATTTGTTTTTCCCGTCTTTTATCGAGTCTGTCTCTGCGTCTTCCCATAAAAGTATCCTTTTACTACTTTTGCCCAATCTGTTCCGCTGTGCCAGGTTCCAGGGCATTTAAAGCATTTTCTGTATTATTAAGCTTGTCTATTCAATAAATAACGGCGGATTTTATGCGTAAAGCACAGGGAATGCAATCAACTTTTGCGAAAAATATGCCCTTGACTTGATTTAGAGCACTTTATATGTGCCACCCGTTTTCATAAATGTGATAAATCCAATCTCTTAATGACTTCATTATGTTGAATTTCATAGCAAAAAATAAACACCAATTATAAATACTACAGTTTTTCGTGCCTTATTATGGCCCGGTAGAGGCCGTTGATGCGTTTGCCGTCAACGATTGTGGGGGAATATTTCTCGTTTCGCGGCTGCAAACGCACTTTGTCGTCCGATTCGAAGAACACCCGCTTGAAGGTTGTCTCGTGCGGCATCGCAAAACGTACAAAGCAGTCGTCGCCGTTATGCACGTCCGCCGCCGGTGAGAATATCACTATGTCGCCTTCGTTGAATTTCGGCTCCATCGAATCCCCGACGACGCGTACGGCAAAGGCGTTCAGATCGTGCAAGTCCGGGCAGCGAATATAGTCGTCAGCTATGCCCACGGGGTAGTCCAGGTCGTTGAAATCGCTCGGATAGCCGGCTGAGACTTTGTTTATCACAGGTACCAATCGACCCGCCGCCAGGGGCAGTTTGTCCGATTCTCCCCCGGCAAGAAGCCTCTTGAGCTGGCTCTGGTTGACTTTCTTCTTGCCGACAATATTCTTGACAACTTGCCGCCATTTCTGCTTCTCCGTCTGAGCAGATTCGTATTCCTGGCGAATATCGGGAGGCATCCCCTCCATGTGGGCAAGATGCAGCAAAAGGCCTGATTCAAATTCAAGTACCTTCTCGAGCTTGATCAGCAATTCGTCGCTGGGCGGGTTCTTCACCTTGCTGGTTTCGATGGTGGACAGATACGGCTTTGAAAATCCTATGCGGTTGCTGACCTCATCCAGGGTCAGATTCAGCCGTTCGCGTTTTTCTCTTATTATTTGCCCCAGAGACATGCTAAATCCTTTAAATTGACTCCGTTTGCTAATCAACTTCCACAAGGTCGTAGCTGCTGCTCCCCATGCCGATGTTTTCGGCGTGCTCGATTTGGCACCGCGGATCGAGCCGGCTATTGCCCAGCAGTTCGTTGAGTTTTCGTTTTGCCCTGTTTTCCGCCAGATCCAGCGATGCCGCATCGACTGCCACTGGGTCCCTCGAAGCGACTATGCCGATATCGTCCACTATTCTTGGCATATTCGGCGTGTCGAAGCAATCACAATCTTTGGTCATGGACAGCAGGAAATTGAAAAATACGGCCCTGTTCTCCTTGCCGTTTAGCGTTCCCAATGCGTGTTCGGCCATGCTTTTCTGCAGAACCTCGGTTTCCTGGCCCCAGTTGCACTTGACGGCGCCAAACCGGCAGGCCGCCATACATTCGGCACATCCGATGCACTTGTCCTGGTCTATGTGTGCCTGAACCTCATCGAGGGTGATCGCATCAGCCGGGCAGTAATCGTGACAGACGCCGCAAAGCGTACAGTCGTCGCCGATAACGAGTCGCAGGGCTGCGTGCTGCTTCATTTTGCCTTTTTTGCTCGCACAGCCCATCCCCATGGTTTTGATAGTAGCTCCGAGGCCCGCCGCAACATGGCCTGTGAAGTGCGCCACGGAAAGAATGGACTGGCACCTTGCAATATCGTATGCGACAAAGACCTCATCGTTAATCTCGCCGTTGACCTTCACCGCCACCTCGGAAGTCCCGCTCAGTCCGTCGGGCGAAATGAACGGTATTCCCAACCCATCCAGACTGAATCCGTGCTCGGCGGCCAGAGTAGCGTGGTCGATTGCGTTGTGCCTTCGACCGACGTACAAGGTGGTGGTGTCGGTCACGAAGGGTTTTGTTCTTAATGCGAGCAGCTCATTCACCAGCCCCTTGATGCAGGGAGCTTTTATGTATGTATTGTTGCCGTCTTCGCCGACGTGCACCTTGACGGCGGTAAAATCATTTTCCCTGAAGCAGTCTGCAAAGCCGCCCGCCTTGAACAATCTGCGGGCTTTCTCGGAGATCACCTTCTCCCCGTCGTTGATGGAAGCCTTGATGAAATATACCCTGGAACCCATAAAAGACACCCCTTGCGATTCAACGGACCTGCCTGCTACTTTGCGGCTACTTTGCACCGCCCGGCAACGCCATGATTATACAGCCTTATCACCCTACTGCAAGGACGACTCAGCAGAACAAATGTTGGATAAGGATTTTTACCCCGATTCCTATGAGAATCAGGCCGCCCAGGGCCTCGATTTTATTCTCGAAGAAGTGCCCGAACCTCTTACCTATGAAAACGCCGAGGTAGGACAATCCGAAGGTTATTACTCCTATGATTATCACCGCAGCGACAATAGAGCTGGCGATAAGCGAAAGCGTAATGCCAATCGCCAGGGCGTCGATGCTGGTCGCAACCGACAGGACGAGCAGGACGAAGATGTTCGACGGGTCGAAATTCTCCTCGACGGATTTGATTTTGAACGACTCGTAGATCATTTTGCCGCCTACAGCGGTCAGAAGGGCGAAAGCTATCCAGTGGTCGCAGGATACTATGTACTCTTTGAGAGTGAGCCCGGCCAGTGAGCCTATCAACGGCATAAACGCCTGAAAGCCCCCGAAGAACAGGGCCATCCGCAGCGCATGCTTGACGTGCAACCGCTTGTATGCACCGCCGCTGACGATGGAGACGACAAAGGCGTCCATCGCCAGTGCAACCGCTATCACTATAATTGTGGCCAATTCCATAAAGACCTTTATGGGCCTGTTGAAAAAGTTTTACTGTCGGGCCTGAGATTGCCGCGCGATTCTACGAATCGCTCGCAATGACCTCGAAACGTATTTAATGTCATTGCGAGGAGCGAAGCGACGAAGCAATCTCACGTTTTTCAACAGGCTCCCATGATGTCCGTTTCTCTACCATGCCCTTATTATGCCATCGTTGGTGAGGTCGTCACTGATTTTCTGGCCGGGCTTTACTACTAAGAACTCGGCGTCGTTCCATTGGCCGTCAACAAATCTTTGCATAAGGCCGGGGCCGCCCTGCAATTCGTCGTAATTCCATTTCAGAAATTCGGCGCAGCGCTTTGTATAATTCCTGTATTCGTCCGAATCGGCAATGCCCCAATCTACATAAGTCGCCCAGTTGTACTCTTTTATCCAGCCCTGCTCGACCTCCATGAGGTATTGAGCATTGTCGTCGCCGTATTTTTCCCTGTACTCCTTGAGCATCGTTTCGTAACGCTCTTCGCTGGGCTGCTTGCCGGACTCTATCCACCCGGCGCTGTACCAATAGACGCCGCGATGGGAGTCGAAGTATTCCTGGTATTTGTCCTTGGAGCCGAGCAGAAGCGTAATGCAGTCGTGGCCTCGCGGCACGACAATCGGCATTTTCGCCGACAGGCCGACAATGCCGTTGCTGCAAAGGCCGTAGCCAAGCAGCGAAGCATCGTAGGGCCGCCCCTGGATGTCATAGTTGTTGTCGAGGGCCTTCTGGACTTCAGCACGCAGCTTGTCCGGCTCATCATGCAGACCCTGCGGCATCAGGACAATATCGACGACGTTCTTTGTCCGGGCGGCGCAAAAATACGCTTCTCTCTGCATCACCTTGCATACGATAAACTGAAGTCTCATACGAAAGTTCTCTTAGCCAGCCGAACGGCCCCTATGGTTCACACGATTTGCAGGGTCTCTTGCCGCTGCTCATTGCTTCGTCTCTGGTTCTGTAGGTTACAAGGTTCTCCGGCGAGATGTTCCCTGCCCAGCGGCAGTCAGGTCTGTGGAAGATGCCGCTGCTGTTCGATGCGACATATTTGCCGGCACCTGGGGCCGATTTCGCGTATGCCCCGGCGTTCTTTTCCGAGGCTGTCGCTGCGTTGGGTTCATGCATCCCGGTGTCTGAGGATTGGCTGTCCGGCGGATTAGTTGCCCGGTATGCGCGGATAAAGACGTTGACCTGATCCAGCACAACATCGGCAACTTCAGCGGGCATATCTTCCACCGATGCCGCCTGCATAACCGGATTCAACTTCCATACGTCGGCCTTGAAAATAGGGGCCAATTGCTCCGTCAGGTGCGTCGATCTTGCCAGCGAAGTCTGAATGCGGAACACGTACTGCTGCGAAGCTTCGAGTTTGAGCATCTCTATATAGACACGAAGCTCCGGCATATTCGGATCGCCGTACCTGGAGCCGGGGGATAGCTCTATGCCCGCTTTTTTCAATTTGTCGGTTACCATCCCTGCCAGTTCCGCCCAAACCAGCCCGTCATTCTCAGCTCGGGCGCCCAGCCGCAGAATAGACAGACGGAATATGTCCACTCCGGCCAGGGCCGGATGAGGCCGGCTGATTAGGGAGTATCTGTCGTCGGGCAGGGGCGGCTGTGCCCGTACCAGGGCAGAAACAAACGGGATTCCGGCAAGCAAAGTCAAAACGAGAACGTACTGTCTGGTTTTCATGTTAGCCCTCTCCTTCCGCAATTGTATTTGGGGCTGCAATTTCGGCTCTGTAAGGGCAAAGATACCACCGGTATTCCTGACTTAGCTTACACCTAAAGCTTTGCTTACTGCGGCCTTCATCTTTGCCAAACCGGTTTTCGCCACCGCCAGCGGGTTCTCTTTCCAATAGGTAGGGTTAAACAGTTCAAGTGAGAGTACCGCCCGGCTGCCGTTAGCATGCAGGTCGCCGATGATTTGCGTCAGTGGTGCGATGCCGTCGCCGGGAAAGACGCGATCGCGATCGGTTATCGTCTCTCGCGGCGGATCGGCGGGATAATCGTTCAAATGGAAGACCTGGACGGCGTGGGCGCTCAGTTGCTTGTATGCGTTGAAGTCGGTGCCGCCTTTGTACGTGTGATAGACATCGGGCAACAGGCACGCTTTCGGGTGGCCGCTTTCGATCACTACGAACATTGCCTCGCCCAGCAAGTGAAGGTTCTGTGACGAGCCCCATGTTTCGAGTTGCGGCACTATGCCCATCTTGTCGCCCAATTCCAGCAATGCTCGATATCGCTCGGCAGCCTTCATGAGATCGAGCCCCGGCTCTCTGTTGGCGCCCGCCGGCGGTGCTGCGATGCGCTTGCCTCCGATTTGCGCCAAGACGTCCATGGCCTGCTTGATTTGCTCCATACCTTTGCTGCGTTCGGCGTCGTCATCCACTATCCAGCGGGAAAAATCAATCGCGCTTTCCACGGTCAGACCCAGGTCGCCGGTTTGCTTTCGAATATCGCTGAGTTTGCCCCCGCCTGCTGCATATTCCTGGACTTTGCTGACCCAGGGTTCGATGGCGTTGTAGCCGGCTTCGGCTGCGATTT
>JBDREF010000011.1:0-11918 GCA_043820045.1 Planctomycetota bacterium
GATGCCCTCTCCGGTCTGTCTGACGGTCACGGAGCCGCCGGTCAGAACGGAACTCGCGATGATTTTTTTCGGGATAGGCGGCAGGACCATGCTGCCGTCGGGCCATTTCAGTACGTGAACATATATGGTATTGCCTTTGTGCGTGCTGGCGCCCCAGGCGCCCGGATTGAACGGACCGCCGCGGACGGCATAAATGCTCTGGCCGTATTTGTTCAGCCAGTCACCCATTTCGCTCAACCGCTCAACCTGCCGCGGCTGAATCCTGCCGTCCGGCATCGGCCCGACATTGAACAGCAAGTTGCCGTCTCCACCGACGACCTTCACCAGGGTCTGGATGCACTCTTCGAGTGATTTCATCTGATCGTCCGGTTTCCAGGCCCACTGCCGGCAGATTGTCATGCAGGTCTCCCATGGTCGGTCGTACTGGAATCTACCGATTCTCTGCTCCGGCGTGTCGTGGTCGGCGGGCAGGCCGGCCCTGTTGTTGATGATAACGTGAGGCTGAAGCTGCCGAATCATCTTGAAGAGATTTTCAGAGTCCCAGTCTTCCGTTTTGCCACCAAGACCGTCGAACCAGATGATATCAATCTTGCCGTAGTTGCTGCATATCTCCCGAAGCTGACCGTGCATAAAGCTGATATAGCGGGAATGGTTTTGCGTTCGATAGTCCGGGTGATACCAATCGACCGGCGAGTAGTAGTAGCCGAGCTTCAATCCGCCCTTGTGGCAGGCATCGGCCAATTCCTTCACGACATCGCGTTTGAACGGCGAGTTCGTAATCTTATAATCGGTAAGTTTACTGTCGAACATCGAGAAGCCATCGTGATGCTTGCTCGTGAACACCATGTATTTCATGCCGGCGTCTTTAGCGACCTGCACCCATTCGTCCGCGTTGAACTTGACCGGATTGAACTGCTTGTAGAGATTGTCGTAAATCTCCACTGGAATTAAACCTGTGGATTTGTCTTTTCGCCCACGCCGTTCACCTCCGCGAGACCAGCCGATCTCCGTACCCTTGAGGCTGACGGGTCCCCAGTGAATAAACAGGCCGAATTTCATTTCGCGCCAGGCTTGTATGTCCTGTTCGCCGGCATTGAGATAACCCCCGGAACCTTCCGGGCCGGCGAGACAGGCCGGAACAAAACACATAAGCAAAACCAGGTGAGCGCCGATTGAGATATTGGCCCATCTATTCCTTAACATAGTTCTACCCTTTCCATTTGGACAATAAATAATTCACGCAGGACTGTAATATAGCAGAAAGGTGGCGAAAACGAAACTCAGCGTTCGTTTTTTTTGGGCAAAATGGGAACTATCGAAGATAAACTTCTCCGCCGTCACTTCACAATCGCAGAATGCGCCGCGTCGAACATTCTTATGCCGCCGGTGTCCAACTGGAGAATCAGGCCTTTTTCTGGATCGATCCCGATGCAATTGCCGGTAAATTCCCGCCCGTCGCAGATGAGCTTGACCCTGTGACCCAATTGAATGCTGAGGCTGCGCCACCGCTCTATCACTTTTTCACTTTCCCGGCCCGCGGCGTCAAGCCAATGGTCTATTGAGATTAACAATCTCTTCGCCACCGAGATGCGATCGGTTGTCGAGCGGCTCTCAATATCGATACTCGTAGCAGTTGGCTGCAAATCTTCGGGGAAAGAGTCCTTCTTCTGATGGCAGTTTATTCCGACGCCCACAATGCAGGTATTGCCGCCGGAAGCAGGTCTTGACTCAAGCAGGATACCGGCAACCTTTTTGCCGTTAAGCATGATGTCGTTCGGCCACTTGATTTGTGCCTGGCTCTTGAGGGGTTTGCCGACGGCCTCCGCTACCGCGACAGCACAGGCAAGCGAGAGCAGTTCGGCGTTCAGGCTGCATTCGGTTAAGACAATAGAGCACAGAATGCTGTCCGCCCGGCGGCTGTGCCATTTGTTGCCCGCCCTGCCTCTGCCCGCGGTTTGCTCCTCAGTGAAAATTACCAGACCATCGTTTTTCCGGTTTTTTGCATATTCGGCGGCGACGTCATTTGTGCTCGATGTGCTGTCGTAAACGAGGATTTTTCTGCCGATGCGGCCGGTATTCAGATTAACCTTTATCTTGTCGGGATCCAGAAGGTCGGTTCTTGGGCTGGCCATGGTTCATCTATCGAGTCCGATATCGACAGCTTGCGCCGAATGAGTGATTGCGCCTACGGCGATCCTGTCGATACCGCACTGGGCAATGGCTGAAACGTTGCTTAAAGTTATGTTGCCGGAAGCCTCAAGTAACGGCTTCTTTCCTTTGCCGCACATTTTGTCCCGCATCTCGACGGCGTGTTTCAACTGCCACTGGCCCATGTTGTCAAGCAGAACGATATCGATGCCGGGTATTTCCAGCACGTAGTTAAGCTGATCGTCAACGTGATCCACTTCGACGGCGACGAACTTGATATTCTTCAGCTTTCCGGCATCGGCAATTATTTTTCGCAGTTTCGGCTGGAACTCCCTGCCCAACTGCGCCAAGTGGTTATCTTTGATCAGAATTCCGTCATACAGTCCGATTCGGTGGTTGTGCCCGCCGCCGCAAACGACCGCATATTTTTCGAGGAGTCGCCAGCCGGGCATCGTCTTACGGGTATCGTAGATTTTCGCCTTCGTACCTTGAATTGCTCTGACATACTTGTTCGTTGTCGTCGCTATCCCGCTGAGGCGCTGCAGGAAGTTGAGCATAACCCGCTCGGCGCTGAGCATCGACCGCAGGGGCCCTTCGATTATACCGAGCTTGCTGCCGACATGGGCCGCTTCGCCGTCATTTATGCGAACCTTGAGACTTAGTCTCTTGTCGTAGCACGCGAGGATCTCTGCGGCGAGATCCATTCCACAGACGACTATCTCTTCACGCGAGACGATGTTTGCCTTGGCGACGGCATCTTCGCCGAATAACAGCTCGCTCGTCAGATCACCGCGCCCGAGGTCTTCCTCAATCGCCATAAGGACAAGAGGACGTACTGTCTCAATATCAAGTTTTTTCATCTTCGTTCTTTCCATTCTACTCTCAATCTCTCGATGAAGAAGCCTTTTTGCCCTGTCTATTGAGCTTCTTCGTTGCCAGGAACTCACTTTTCTTTCTCTTCGAGTTGACTATGACCAATTCCGGCAGTTCTTTCAATTCCCGTAACTGATCCCGCAGGAATGCGGCCCGCTCGAAGTCCAGATTCTGGGCTGCCTCAAGCATTTCCTGCTCAATCTGAGCAGCCAATTCCACCTTTTCGTACTCGCCGGCCCCAAAACGTACCGCCTCGCGGGCCGTCTGCCTTGCCTTTATCTGCTGGGTCAGTCCCGAGCGGATTTCCTTCTTTATCGTCTCAGGCGTAATATTGTGCTCCTGGTTATATTTTAGCTGAATTTTACGGCGTCTGTCCGTTTCGTCAATGGCTTTTTGCATCGACCGCGTAACCTTATCGCCGTACAAGAATACCGCAGCATTGACATTTCGCGCCGTTCTGCCGATAGTTTGTATCAGCGACGTCTCGCTTCTGAGGAAGCCCTCCTTGTCCGCATCAAGGATGGCCACTGCCGAGACTTCCGGCAAATCCAGACCCTCCCGCAGCAGGTTGATACCGACCAGCACGTCAAAATCGCCGTTGCGCAAATCCCGAAGTATTTCAATTCTCTCGAGGGTGTCGATTTCACTGTGCAGATAACGGCACTTGAAGCCCTTTTTCGCTATGTAGCCCGAGAGATCTTCGGCCATCCTCTTCGTCAGAGTTGTGACGAGCACGCGCTCCTTGGATTTTACCCTCTTTTCTATCTCGCCCAGGAGGTGCGGAATTTGATTGCCGGCCGGAAACACAAATATCTCGGGATCCAGAAGGCCGGTCGGTCGTATGACTTGCTCAACAACCTCGTTGTTGCATCTCTCCAATTCAAACGGCGCCGGCGTCGCAGAGACAAAAATGACTTTGGCCCAGCTATCCTGAAACTCCTCGAATCGCAGCGGCCTGTTGTCCAGGGCGCTCGGCAATCTGAAGCCGTGCTCTACAAGGGTCTCCTTCCTGCGCCGGTCGCCGGCCCACATCGCCCGCAACTGCGGGATGGTAGCATGCGATTCGTCGATAAAAAGAAGGAAATCCTTCGGAAAATAGTCAATCAACGTATAGGGTCTGGCTCCGGGCTTCAGGCCGGCCATGTGCCGGGCATAATTCTCGATTCCACTGCAGTAACCCACTTCCTGCATCATTTCAAGATCGTACATTGTCCTCGCCTGGAGCCGCTGGGCTTCCAGCAGCTTGCCTTCGCTTCGCAGCTCTGCCAAACGTTCGTTCAGCTCGGCCTTTATGCTCTCGACCGCGGAGCCAATTCTCTCACCGGGCATGATGTAGTGCTGGGCCGGGTATATGAATACCTGCTCTTCAATGGCGAGTATCTCCCCCGATACCGGATTTATGTAGCTTATATGTTCTATTTCATCGCCGAAAAATTCAATGCGCACTGCAAAGGATTCGTAAGAAGGGTGCAGCTCGACTACATCGCCGCGAACTCTGAATGTTCCTCTCTGAAAGTCGATATCATTCCTGGTGTACTGGATGTCGGCCAATCTACCCAGCAGGTCATTCCTGTCGCAGCGGTCGCCGGCCCGAACGGCCACGACGCTGGCTTTATAATCCTCCGGCGAGCCTAATCCGAAGATGCAGGATACGGAAGCGACAATAATACAGTCGCTCCTCGTCGAAAGGCTCGTGGTCGTGGAAAGGCGAAGCCGGTCGAGGTCGTTATTTTTCGAGGCGTCTTTTTCGATGTATATGTCCCGCTGCGGTATGTACGCCTCGGGCTGATAGTAATCGTAATAGCTCACAAAGTACTCGACCGCATTTTCCGGAAAAAGCTCTTTGAACTCCTCATAAAGCTGGGCGGCCAAGGTCTTGTTATGCGAGACAACAAGGGCGGGCGAATCCTGTCGGGCTATGACATTGGCCATTGTGAAAGTCTTGCCGCTGCCGGTAACACCCATCAGCGTCTGAGACTTCCTGCCCTCGCGCAGCCCTTCCATAAGCCGGTTTATGGCTTCGGGCTGGTCGCCCGCGGGCTTGAACTCGTTGTTTAGCTTGAAATTACCCATTTTCACCCGGATATTCTACCCCCGGACTGCGTACATTTCATGGAAAAACCGCCACATAACAGGTGGGAAACTGCAAACAGGAAAAACGTAAATCCACAATTGCCTCTTATTTGACCGCCTCCGGATAGACTACAGCGGCGAGCAGTGCCTTTCCGTATCGCCTCCAAAGCGTTTGTGAATCGAGCTGCGAGTCGCTTGCCCGCATTTCGAACGTCACTATCGGAATGCCGCGAGTAACGCCGGCGTATGAGCCGAGCGAGCCCGGTCTGGCGCCCACTTTCTTCACCGGCAGGTCACAATACTTGCCCATATGGTTCGCGAGCACCTGGGCCGGTCCGTCGTAATCGATGCAGGCCAGCGGCTGGTGGATGCTGACGATACGGTCCAGAGCATATTTCAGGATAATCTGTTGAATTGCGCGGGTCTCCGGCTCGGAAAGCGAGGTTAGTCCGGTCTCCTTACTGTTGACGCGGTTGGCAGCCTCAAAATTGCGATTCAGATCCACGCCGTGCGCGTTGTAACGGGTGCTGCGGACGATGCCGTCGGGATTGGCCGAGGACAGCAGCACAACGGTACGTCCGTTCAACAACACAGGATTTTGGCGAAGGTGGTTCGCCAGCCAGCGTACAAGAGGCGGTCCGGCGGGCTCGTTGCCGTGAATGCCGCCCATTATGAAGCTTGTGTCAGCACCCTGACCGAGCACAAGACACATGATAGGACGGCCTTCGACGGACTTGCCGACAATATAGTATCGGGAAGGCAGAACGGTTGGCGGCGGATAGATTGGACCGACTATCTGCGGGAAGTCCACAGGCTTGTAGCAGCCCGCAAAAGCCAGCACAGTCAACAAAACACAAATTGTCGAAGTAGTGGCCCATTTCTGGCTCATCTTAACTCCTTTCAAGAGTCCGTCCGTCAACAAGAAAAAGTAATTTGCGACTATTATAAGCTCTTGCCGGCAGGATTAAAGCCAAAAACTCACACAGCAGAACATCAAAATGACCATTTCGCAGTCTCCCACCGTCCTTGCGACAATATTTCGCGTTCTGTGCGCCTCGCAGTGCTAAGGCCAAAAAGGCTTGAGAGAATTGCTCCGCTCTGGTACACTGTTGCCCGTAGTACAGTGGATAATTCACGGAATGCAGATTGCTGCTGCGTGGTAACGATAAGAAACTGTAATCCGGTCAGAGGTGACTAATGAACGTACTGTTAATCGGCAGTGGCGGACGCGAGCACGCGATCGCCTGGAAACTGGCTCAATCGAAACTTCTGACCAGGCTCTACATCGCGCCCGGTAATCCGGGCACGGCCGAATGCGGGCAGAATGTCCCGATCGACACCGATGACACGGGCAAGCTTCTGGAGTTCGCCCGGCAAAACGATGTGAGACTTGTCGTGGTCGGACCGGAAGACCCGCTGGCGGCGGGCGTGGTCGATAAGTTCGAGAGTGCCGGCATAAAGGCATTCGGCCCGAGCGGCAAGGCGGCACAGCTCGAAGCGAACAAGGCATTTGCAAAGCAACTGATGCGCACCAGTTGCGTCTCCACCGCCGAGAGCAGAACCTTCGACAGGTTCAACGACGCCAAGGCGTACATCGCAAGCAGAGATGAGCCGGTAGTGATAAAGGCGGCGGGCCTGGCCAAGGGAAAGGGTGTGTATGTCTGTGACGAGCCTTCAGACGGCATCCTGGCGGCCGAGAAGATAATGTGCGACAAGATTTTCGGCGCTGCCGGCGAGACCATTATCGTCGAAGACAAGCTGCTCGGCGAAGAGGCCTCGATACTGGCCTTCGTGGACGGGCGAAACATCTATGTAATGGAGTCGTCGCAGGACCACAAGCCCATCGGCGACGGCGACACCGGACCCAATACCGGCGGAATGGGGGCTTACAGCCCGGCTCCCGTGGTCACGGAGAACCTGATGAATCAGATCGTGCGGGAGGCTCTCGTACCGATAGTTGACGGCATGAATCGCAATGGCACACCCTACAGGGGCGTGCTGTATGCAGGACTTATGATTACCGCAGGCGGACCGAGAGTGCTGGAATTCAACGTTCGCTTCGGCGACCCCGAAACGCAGCCGATTCTTATGCGGATGAAAAGCGATCTGCTGGAAGTCATGTTAGCTGTTTGTGACGGAAAGTTGGGCGAAATTACGCTCGAATGGGACCCGCGGCCGGCGGTTTGTGTCGTCATGGCTTCGGGAGGTTATCCGGGTGATTACCAGAAGGGCAAGGAGATTACCGGCCTGAAAGAGGCTGGCCAGCTTGAAGATGTGATTGTATTTCACGCCGGCACAAAAGAGCTGGACGGGAAAATCGTTAGCAGCGGCGGCAGAGTGCTCGGTGTTACCGCACTGGGAAAAACTATTGCAGACGCACAGAAAAGAGCATATCAGGCAGTGGATAAAATCGGATTCGAAGGTGCTTATTGCCGTCGGGATATTGCACACAAAGCTGTGAAATGATTGTTTCACACGGCGATTAGATATCCGCAGACCGGCAAGAACAAAAACGAGACTATTTCTGTCGTAAATGACCAGGCCCAAGACTCACAAGCAGAAGGTCAAGACCATCATTCATCGGCTCCTCGCGGGGTCGATTCTGATTGTTCTTCTGTGGATTCTTTTCATACTCGCAGGAAGAGCTTTGTGCTACATCGCCATACGGCAGATTGGCGATCTTACCAACACAAGGATAAGAACCGCATCGGTTGATTTTCACAGCGACGGCTCGGTCTTCATAAGAAAGCTTGTGATAAGCCCCTCAAAAGAGCAGAACCGCCGCGAGGCCATCTTCAGAGCCGAGGAAGTATATGCACGTTTCAGTCTGAGCAGCTTGTTGTTATTGCAGCCCCGGCTGAAAGTCATAGACGTAAACGATTTCGTCTTCGATGCCCAATACGACCTGGACACGGGAAACTGGAATCTTTCCGCAATCAAAATCAAACCTCCCAAAGGCGGCTCCAACAGAATGCCGCACATTCGCCTCACTGCAGGCACGCTGCAATATACCAAGATATCGAACGGCCGGGCGAAAGTCGCTCTTTCAGTACCAATCAACGCCGGATTCGAATTCGACGAAGAAAAACAGGATGGGTACAGCTTCGAGATAACTACGGCCACGATGGCTTCCGGCTTCGGCCAGAGCCGCCTGACAGGATTCTGGAAGCCGGGCGGAATTACGATTACCGGCGGAATTTCGTCGGTGGATATCCCCGATTTCGAGATGGCATGGATGATAGACGTTCTGGCCGCCGAGCTGAAGTACGACCAGAGCAACAACTTCTCTCTCAAACTGGGGATGAAAAACCTGCAATCCAAACGCAACCCGGCCCTGGACAGGCTCACGCCGGCCGGACCGGCCTTCCGGGAAAAATCCGACCCATTTGCCGCCCTGCGGAGATTCTTCGACCGATACCAACCGTGGGGACGTGTAGATATCGACCTTGAAGCAGCGGGCAACTTCAACGACCTGGCCGGCAGCAGATTGGCCGGCAAAGTCTTTTGCAGGGATATCGCGTTCAGCTACCATAGATTTCAGTACGCGATAGAGGAACTGGCCGGTCAGATAGATTTCACCCAGGACAGCGTGACATTGAACAATCTGAGCGGCAAACACGGCGACGTCAGGCTCTTCTTTAACGGCTGGTCCAGCGACTTCGGCCCGGATTGGAAATACAACATCCGAATTACAAGCGACAATATGCCTTTGGACGAAGACTTGTACAATGCGCTCAGCGAACGACAGCAGGAATTCTGGTGTTCTTTCTTTCCGACCGGCTTCGCGGCCATAGACTACCGGCTCACCCGAAACTCACAGACCGACAAACAGACGGCGCTGTCGGTCGAACTGAGAGGCGCCGACGGCATTTATCAGTATTTTCCTTATCCATTAAACAATCTCACCGGCAAACTTTCCTTCGATCAAAACAAAGTCACCTTATCCGATGTGGTATCGCAGGTCAATGATCGCAAGATCACCCTTAACGGCGATGTTGTAACTCGAAGCGACGGCAACATAACATACGACATCTCCGCCAAAGTAAACAACCTTCCTCTGGATTCGACACTGGAGGCGTCGTTGCCGGCAAAACAGAGGGACCTGTACAAACGCTTCAGCCCTTCGGGACTGGCCAGCGGCTGGATTAAAGTCTCGACGCAGGATGCGGGGCCCGCAAGTTTCACGGCGGATTTGTCTTTCGAGCAAGCCTCCATGAAATTGGAGCAATTTCGGTTGCCTTTCTCCGACATATCGGCAAAAGCCGTGCTTACGCCGAACCTTGTAATTGTCAGAGAATTCTCCGGCCGTTACGGCGACAGCATGGTTTCCTTAACCGGCCAGATACAGCCGGACCAGGAAGGCCGGCAGTCGCGGTATCGTATCTCGGCGAAGCTCGAAGACACCAGGTTGAGCGATGACCTGTTTGATCTGATACCCGAATCGAAGAAGGAGACCCTCGCCAAATTGAAGCCGGAGGGGAAAGTAAATCTCAGCGTTGATTTAAACAAAGAGGACATGGCTAAACCCGCTGATTGCAGTATGAAGATAGAATGCCTTGGCAATAGCATAACCATACCTGAATTTCCTTATCCTTTGAATAACATCACCGGCACATTAACTGTGGAGGATGAAAATATTGAACTCCGGGGTGTACATGCAATCCTTGACGATGGCACCGCGCCGACGTCGAAAACTCCGCAAATGCGACTGGACGGCAAGATAGCTCTCAGCGGCAATGCCTTCACCAGCGCCGCCCTGGCCTTGTCGGCGGACAACATCAGCTTTGATGAACGGCTCGCCCTGGTTTTGCCCCGGCACGTTCGGGCCTCGTACGAAAGGCTCTCGCCGACAGGCAGATTCGCCCTGGACTTCAACGATATCCAGGTCCGCCGGGCCGGCGACGGCCGGACGTCGGTTGATTTCGTCGGCGACGTTAATTTACCGGACGCCGTATTGACAATGCCGGGCTCCGAAATCGAGTTGAACGCCGTATTGAAAACGACTGGCCGGTACAATACCCGCGATGGGCTCAGCCTCTGCCAGGCCACTGTCGCAGGAGGCAAGCTCAGAACTTTAGGCAAGTCCTTCGCAAATCTCCAAGCACACGTCTCTTACGATCCTAATTCGCAAACATGGGCCGCCGAGAATCTGGTCGCCGACTGCTACGGCGGAAAGCTCAGAGGAAAATTCGCACTCATACAATCCAACGACCGCACCGGCGAGTACGTCCTGCAAACAGGCTTCAATAACGTTGACTTGCAGCAGTTTCTCTCCGACACCGCCCTGGAAACCAGTCCCGAAAACAAACGGGCACGAGGTAAAATAGAAGGTTCCTTAAACTTAAGCACTAAAATTGGCGACAGCTACTCGCGCATCGGCACCTGCCGGCTCACGATAACCGAAATGCAGGTCGGCGAGCTGCCGCTGCTCGCCAAGCTATTGAGCGTGCTTCGACTCACGGAAGCAAAAGATTCCGCGTTCGAACAGATGTTTGTCGATTCGTACATCAGGCACGACCGCCTTGTCGTCAAGAAGCTCGACCTGTCCGGCCAGGACCTCGCGTTCTCAGGCTCGGGATGGATGGACATGAAGAGCCGGAACGTCAACCTCACACTTACCGCGCGAGGCCGGCGTCTTGTCACGGACGACCCTTCGGTCCTGCAATCTCTGACCGAGGGCCTCGGCCAGGCCGTAGTCAGGGTGGATATCACCGGCAACCTCTACGACCCGAAGATAACCAGAAGAACCTTACCCGTCATCGAGGAGACACTCCAAATCCTCGGGACACGGCCCGCCACGTCCAATTGACGACTAATCCTTCACCATCAGGCACAACCTCAAGCCAAACTCAACGTCGGATCATATCTGCGAGTAAGGCGTCGGCTGCAGGATGATGTCGGTTATGTTCGAGACCGTATCCTTGTACTGCGGATCGCCGCTGAGTTTTTTCCACTCCGGAGCAACGCGGAAGACGTCCCATTTGGCATCGCGGTCCGTCAGGTCTTCAAAGACCAGCATGTAGTTGAGATTGGGCAGTTGCGGCCCGATTATGCTCTCGCCGAAGAACACCGGCTGCAAACCCGTCTTCTTGAAAACCGCAATCTCGCCGCCCTCGTTGAACATCTCGATCTTCTTCTTCGAAGCCTTGGCGCTGTGACTCTCGTACGTGCGCAGCTCGAAGATACGCGTCTTCTTCTCGGGCACTTCCAGCTTCGGCATACCCTTGAAAGCCACCATCAGCGAACTTTCGATACGCACGTAGGCCGGGTCGGACAACGAGGCATCGACGAACTCGGCGCCGGCCTTGCGGTACTCATCGTCGGCCAGCAGCTTCGCAGCACAGTTCACCACCGACTCTAACGACTTATGCACAATCAGCACATAAAGCGTCGGCTGGTTGGGCCCGTACTTGGAGGTAAAAACGCCGACCGGGCCGACTCCTATGCGGTTCATCGCCGGGATTCCCACTTTTCGCAGAAAATCGCCGACGCGATTCTTCTTCGAACCGGTGTTCAAATGGTATTTCCTGAACTCGAAATACTCACGTTCGCCACCCTCGGCCGCCGTAGCCAAAGAACTCATCCCTGCCACCCCGGCGAGCCCTGCTGTCGTCAAAAACTCTCGTCTCTTCATTGTCTGTTTCTCCTTATTGGTCATGTGTGTAAAGATTGCTGCAACCGCAATCGATACAGCACAATAACCAAAATCTCCCGCCCCGTCAACGACCCATATTGCCGACTCGGCCGTTCCTCTCGCCGCCTTCGCGGTGGTCATTGCGAGGCCCAAAGGGCCGCGGCAATCTCAGACAGCCATGGAAAAAAGA
>JBDREF010000012.1:0-3826 GCA_043820045.1 Planctomycetota bacterium
GGTGGTCTCGACGCCCCATGTATTAAGGACCAGCGGCGCCAATCGGCCCCATTTTTCAAGGGCCAGTTTCCTCAGCCCCTCGCAGAGAGTCTGGCCGCTGACGTGCTTGGGCTCGGCGGCGACGTTCTTGGCCGTATAGCCGAGCCCCTCATAGACAAACCGGATCGCCGGGGCGCTGAACCGCCCGTCTTCTCCGGCAATCTGTTCCAAGTTCTTTTTCATTGCTGCGCTCAACCAATCTCTTGTTCACCTTTGACCACTACCCAAAGCAGGAAACAGCTCTTCGGATCGACGGTCACATTCTAAACCTTTCGCAAGCATAGGTCAACAATCTATCAATAAGTCCGGCTCTGCCCGACCAACGGCCGTTTCATGCAGAAATACCACAATACCAGAACAAAGACGAGCCAGCTTGAGACCACGAAGGTAGCGATTGGGATTGGCTGAACAATCGGTTCCAGCAACATCGACAGGACAGTAGGTTCATCAGAAATTAGCAAAATATCAGGTATGGCTACGGCAAACATGAAAAGCATGACAATTGATACGTTCCTGAGAGCCGGCCTTTGGTATAAAACCAAATGGATCGTTAGAGCGATTGGCATTACTATGATAAGAAAGCACGAAGATCTAATATTCAACGCATGAAATGTTACGCTCATACTCTTCCAAAGAGTGATCTCTGGCATAAGCGGCTCTAACCGCACGGACAGAAAGGTTATTGTGATTATCATAGCTGTTGTGATCACTGCAATTGTGCCAGCCACAATTACCGCTGTGATAAATCTTTCTTTTCGTCCTCCTGTAGGAAACACGTTAGTATGGACAGATACCGGCCTTACTACCATGACTATAATTAGTAAGAAACTCAGAAATGTCCCATCAGAATTGATATAACAGAAGAACCATCCGAACAACAACCAAAAAATATAAGACTTCCACATTGACAACGCTACTGCAAACGTTGTGTATAATCCGCCCCATATAGGGCGTCCTGCTCTCAGGTAATCGCAGCCATTCATCCGATTCAGGAAGAATTCTTCGACCCACGGATGCGGATGCCCTTTCAGTCTGTCCTTTTTACCAGCCGCTCTGGATTGCCAGAATTTTTCCACTTTGTTTCTGTTCCATGCATCGAGGAAGCCAAGTCTCGATACTCCGCAAAATCGCCTCGCTTGATTTGGATCAACCAGCAGCCAGAATCCCGCCAGACTACACAATACACCCAGGCCGGCGATTTCAAAGGGGCTCTCAATAATCATCTGCTCTGCAATTATGTTCAGCTTGAGCAGCCGTGTTATGATAAGCACTGCGGGCAGAAATGACAGGCAAACGACGGAGTATCGAATTCGCCAGGCAACCAGAACCCCAAGCCAATACATCATCATGCCTGCTCCGAATGCTGCGCAGGCCACAGGTACTCTTTGCCATCCATGCAAATCGGGATAAGCCAGAAAAATAAGTGATCCGAGAATATTGAACAAGATTCCGAGCGATAATATGAACTTTACCGGTACGATCCGATGGCCGGGCAGGCAGTATGAAAATGGTTTTGTCAGAATCTCGATCGGTACGGCCGCCGCACAGAGACCGACCGGCAATGCCAACAGCACAAGTCCCATGAAATGTGCTTTTCCAACGATCATGAAAGTAAAAATTCCTGTCATCCCGGACATTATCATATCGATTTCTCTCATGCCTGAGTATTTAACAGCCGTCTCTACGCTCCAATATGCGAGCAAGCCAAAGACCAGATAAGCCGGCCAGTACCCGCGTCGCTGGTAGAGATGCTTCAGATTAGCGGCTAAAATGCTCATATTTTCTATCCTGCCCGAGTATTTGCTTTCGTTGTATTTCAGCTCACAACCATTTTGTATATGTCTTCAAGCGGCAAAGTTTGAATCTCAACGTGGCAATTCAGGTCCTCCGCTGTCTGTTCGATTTGCTCTCGCGTAGTGTTCTTCAGGATTATTATCGCCTGGCCGTTGCTTCGCTGGTGCCGGACGATGTTCGCAAAAGGAAGTTCCGCCGGCAGCTCTCCATTGAGTGCGCTGATACGAACACGGCAGAATTCTTCTTTCAGCTCGTCGAAACTGCAATCGCGAAGTATCCGCCCGGCTTGCATGATTATCGCGTGGTCGATTATCTTTTCCACGTCGCTTAGAATGTGCGATGAGATGATGATCGTGCGGTTCTCGTTTTGGATGATCTGCAGCAACAGGTCCAGGAACCGCCCTCGCGCCACCGGATCGAGCGTCGAGGCCGGCTCGTCGAGTATCAGCAGCTCCGGCTCGAAGCCTATCGCCAGCAGTATCGCCAGCTTCTGCCTCTGACCCGGCGACAGGGACCCGACACGCGCCTCCGTCGAGATGTCGAAATCGCCGATGTACTTTACTTCGAGCCCGTGGTTCCAGTTCGGATAATACGTGCTGACGTAGCGTACGAGCTGGCCGACCTTCATCCATTCGAGAAGCTCGCCTTCCTGATGGACGTATCCGATCCGTCCGAGCTGAGCCGGTCCCAGCTTGCCCGCCTCACAGCCGAACGTGATACACTTGCCCTTATTCGGCAGATAAAGGCCGATGATGTGTCGCAATAACGTGCTCTTTCCCGCACCGTTTGCTCCGAGCAGGCCGATGATACTGCCGTTGCGGATGTCCAGGTCAATGTCTCGCAGGGCTTCAGTCGCTCCGAAACGCTTGCTGAGTCCCCGCATCTGTACTATTAAATTCGCGTCATTCATTTGAATAGTCCCTCGTTCTCGAATCGTATCTTCTGTACAAGTCCACAAGCATCCGGGCCGCCTCTTCCTCCGGAATCTCAAACTGCACTGCCATCATGGCCGCTTTCTTAAGAATCTCTTCCAACAGCGTAATCTTGGCATCCTCTTTCTGCCTCTCCTGCACCTTTGCGACAAACAGTCCCACCCCGCGGCGTCTTTCCACAAGCCCCTCGATCTCGAGCAGTGCATACGCCTTGCTGACAGTCATGGGATTGACCCTAAGCCGCCCGGCAAGCTCACGAACCGACTCAATCTGCTGTCCCTCGGCTAACTGCTCGGCCATGATCTGCCGTCTAACCTGGTCAACTATCTGCCGGTATATTGGTACTCCGCTGTGATGGTCGATTTCGAACAGCATATCAACATATCCTGATTCTGAATGAGTGTATTATAGTCTTAATACACTATGCATTAATCGCCAAAGACGTACAAGAAACAAGAAATTTTTTGAAAAATCGCTAATTCCTTATTTATCAGTTATTTAGGAGTTTTCTGTCAAGATTATGTCAAATGTAATCGTATGACGATATATTGAGAAAACGAGCTGTTCCCAGTAGTTAATAGCCCGGTGTCAACTTTGTCCGCCGGACCAAAAGAAGCTCTTGACGCTACGGCGTTCGTAGTGGAGAATTCGGAGGTAATCGAGAAATTCTTTCAACGAGGCATTTATTGCAAAACCTGCTTGAAAGGTGATGTCCCATGTTGAGAAAAGTCCTCTGTTTAGCTTTGTTGATGGCGGGCCAGGTTGGCTTGGCCCAGGCCAGTGATTATTTTGAAGCCGAATACGGCGAGCGGCTCACCGCTTCGACCGACAAGGTCGGTTTGTGGTGGGCCTCGTCCGGCTGGAAGATAGGCATGGATAAACCCCTGCCCGAGGCAAGAGGCGAGGCTATTATGATACGAGCCGCCCGTAACGAAGCGGAGGCGGCGCAACTGGTGGTTCGCCCTACAGCGGCGCTAAGGGGGTTGGCGGTCTCTGCCGGAGCTTTGAGAGGGCCCGGCGGGGCGACTATTCCTGCCAAAAACGTGGAAGTTCTCAGGGTA
>JBDREF010000013.1:0-2747 GCA_043820045.1 Planctomycetota bacterium
CCGATTGAGAGGGCCGAAAGGCCCGAGGAGGAGGGTAATGATCACCTGCCTTTCATCCAATGTTCCGGACCGGCCTTTCCGCGACGAAGCCGGCTCAGCTCTATCGCACGGACCTCGATCGCACGGTCTGCCTTGCCCTCATCCCATGTGCGACTTTCTTTCTCGTTCATCTGGCGTCCTAGTCGGCGTTCAATCGTTTCAGGGGTCTGGGCGAGCTCACCGAGGTATCGGCATAGCGCGATGGTATCATCGCCGATGTCGACCATCCTGGCTTGATGCTCCGCAGACGGATCGAACCCAGGATCTCGGTTCAGAAGGCCCATGATAATCTTCCTGGCTTTCGGAAGATCATTGGCTTTTGCGGCCTTGTAAATTTCTACCAGTGCAGAATTCACGACCTCAGTCAGGTTGTCCATAATCAGAACCCTTGATTCTCGAGTTGCAATCAGTATTAGGAGGAACATGAACAACACCGGAATCGATTGGACCGAGCTCACCTGGAACCCCGTCACGGGGTGCACCAAGGTGAGCTCGGGCTGCAAGAATTGCTACGCCGAGCCGCTGGCTAAGCGGCTCAAGGCCATGGGAAACCCCCGCCACCAAGCGGGATTTGACACAGTGGTCTGCCACCGTGACAAGGTCGACGAACCGCGGAAGATCCGTGGTTCCAAGCTCGTCTTCGTGAACTCCATGAGCGATATGCTCCACCGCGACGTGCCCACCGATTTTATCGTCGCGTGCGTCCGATCCATGGCGGCTACCCGACATCGCTTCCAGGTCCTCTCGAAGCGGGCAAGGAGGTGGCCAGCAGTCAGTTATGAGGTGGACATGGACATCGGGGAGTGGCCGGCCAATGTGTGGCCTGGAGTGTCCATCGAAGACCGGCGACACATGAACAGATTGGATGGGTTGGCTGATGTCGGCGACAGCTCTACCATTCGCATGGTCAGCTTTGAACCTCTGCTCGAAGACCTCGGCAGGCCAGCCGAGATCGCCAAGAGGCTGATGGCCGCCCGAATCGGGTGGGTCATCACCGGAGGGGAAAGCGGATTCAACGCTCGTCCCGCCGAGCTCGACTGGTTCCGCCACATTCGAGACGCCTGCCATCTGGCAGGCGTTCCGTTCTTTCACAAGCAGCACGGCGGTCGTGGCGTCACGCACGCCGCGAAGCGAGGAGGGAAGCACGCCATCCTCGACGGCGTGCTTATTCAAGAGTACCCTCGCGAATCGGAAGGCCAGCCGTCGCTTTTCTGATCACAAAGATGTGATGACCCACCCCTCTCGCTGCGTAATTACGCTTTTTCGATTCAGACGAATCGACCATGAGCCCCCTCTTCAATGCGCAGCCGGTTATCTTTTCAACAGCCATCGAAACGTAGGCTTGGTCTGATACTCCAGACATCCTGGTCTCGCTGCAAGTTGGACCGAACAAACTCTTGGGCCAGATGGAGTTATGCCGTTGAGGCCAGAATCCATCGGTCAGGATGACCGTCGTACCAGAAGTGGGGAAAGCTCGGTGTCCATCGATGAATGCAATAAACGCAGTCCATGGCTCCCCGTATGCGTCAATGTCAACCACGTCAAATGGCAAGCTTGAAAGCCATCCGTCTCTCAGCGCTCGAACCGAGTCGCATTGGTAACAGCCCCACGACGCCCTGCTAGACGCAGCGCGCAAAACCTTATCGTTATCCTTATCTGCGCAAATCCCATTGAAACGATTCCAAACCGCCGAATACATGAGCCCTTCCCCACAGAACAACTCAAGAACTCTCGCGTCATCGTTCAATTCTTTCGCAACAGACCGGCGGGAAAGCACTTTTCCGTGGAATTCGCTATTGTCTAGCTTTTCGCCATTCATCGCAAATCCTTCCAAGTGCCTCGCCCCTCGAGCACCATTTCTCAGATACGACAGTATCAACGGCAGACTCGACAGCGTTTGATTGTTCCGCTGTAAGGACCAGAGACACCATCGCCTTTCTGTGCTTTGGCTCGGATGACTTGCTTGGTCTTTCTGAACCAAATTCCACCTTCGGACTGGCTGAAGAAATGAGCTTGTTTACGTCAACATCGTCCCAGCCAAGGTCTGACAGGTCGATTCCATCAGATAGTTTCAGGAGTAGCGCCTCGGTGTCCCATAGCGAAAGCTCTTGAGTTCTATTGTCCCTAAGCGCAAATAGTTCCAGGTCGCCGGCAACATCATCAGATTGAACCGCTGCCACCCACTCCCACCCCAGCAGTTTCGCAGCCATCAGCGTTCCGTTTCCTGCCTTGACTATCTTAGTCGACCTCTCGATAACGATTGGCTTTTTTTGTCCATGCTCAGAAAGCGACTTTGCAATCTCTTCAATGCCGCGATCATCGTGAATCCTCGCCTGATCAGGATCGTACTTCAGATCGGCAACCCTTACAGCGAGAGAAATTAGATCCTTTTCAATGTAATCCATTACAAAGCGGCTTCATTTGACAGCGATCCCAACCGATCGGCGTACTCTGCCATCACCCGCCAGAGCGCCGGCCGAGCCATCAGCCAGTTGTCCGCCCAGCAAATCAGCCCGTCGAAAGGCACGGCTTTCCGGCACGCCATGAGCCGGTCGAGGTGAATCCGAAGCTCTCCCGGCAGGTAGCTGACCGCCATCTTCTTCGTCCCGCCATCAGCGATCGGGGTAGTGACATGGTGGAAGGCGCCGAAGCTCGGGACCAGCAGATCAAAACCAAGCTCGACGTGCTGGCGCAGCGCCATCCCCATC
>JBDREF010000014.1:0-3526 GCA_043820045.1 Planctomycetota bacterium
TTTCCGAACGTGGCTATTGACGCCGGAGAGTATCTTGTTGCGGCGGCGGACGTAGATGTCTTCAAAGCCGTGTACCCATGGGTGACCAACGTCGTCGGCGGCTGGGACGGCAAATTGAGCAACAGCGGCGAGACGATTGAGTTGGTTGACGGTTTCGGCATCAGAATCGACAGGGTTCGTTATTTCGACCAGGGCGACTGGGGCGTTCGCGAACTCGGACCGAGAGACTACGGCCATCGCGGGTGGCTCTGGATATCCGGACACGACGGCGGCGGCAAGTCTCTGGAATTGATCAACGCAGATATGCCAAACGAATACGGGCAGAACTGGTCCGCGAGCAGCAGAGCCGGGGGCACGCCCGGTATGGCCAATTCGGTCGCTGCCGACAACATCGCGCCGATTATACTCGATGTAATGCACTGGCCCGTTATACCCGGAGCCGATGAACCCGTAACTATATCCGCATACATCGTGGACGAATCGACGACGGGCATTACCGCAGTTCTGTACTACCGACGCGACGGCGATAGCGGATTCGAAACCTTAGCCATGTTCGACGATGGCCAACACGGGGACGATGAGTCGGGCGACAGCATCTACGGGGCACATATACCCGCTCAAGCGGACGGCACAGTGGTAGAATTCTATGTGATGGCGACGGATGCCGGCTCAAATTTGCGCACGTGGCCGGCCCCCTGCACAGTAGATGGAGCGCCACAGCAATCGGCAAACGCACTTTATCAAGTGGACGATTCATCCGAACCGGATGCAGGCTGGGTCCCCGGCGATCAGCCGATTTACCGCCTTATAATGACTGCTCGAGAGCTTACGGAACTCGAAGATATCGCAGACAGGAATTATGAGGGTAATCTGTTTGCCAGCGAGGCTATGAGCAGCGCGCAGATGAACGCCACATTCATCAGTATGGATGGCGTGTACACGACCGTGCGTTATGGCGTAGGGGTCCGCAACCGCGGCAATCGCAAGCGGGCCGATCCGCCAATGTCGTACCACATCAACTTCAGACGCGACGACCTTTGGAAAGGCGTGAAGGCACTTAACCTCAACAGCAAGTATCCTCACCTCGAACTCATGGGCAGCGTACTGATGCAGATGGCCGGTCTGCCCTCCGCCGATGCCGCTGTCGTTCAACTACGGGTCAACGGGCGTAACCTTGCAGCAAGCGACTACAGCCGTACCTACGGTTCGTACACGGCTCTGGAGGTACTCGACGACGACTGGGCCGGACGCCATTTCCCGGATGACAGCGCCGGCAATCTCTACCGCTGCACCTACTACGAAGACGGCGTTCACCCAAGAACCGTGGCGGACCTTGACCACAAAGAAGCACCAGGCCGGACGCCAAACCCTGACGACTACCGCAACAATTATATCAAGAAAACCAATGAGGCGGATGACGACTGGTCGGACCTGTTTGCCCTGATAGACAAGCTCAACGATGACAACATTTCGGACGCCGACTTTATTGCCGAGGTCGGCAAAGTCGTAAATCTTGAGAAATGGACGCGGTTTTTGGCTGCCGATGCGCTCGTGGGCAACCGGGAAGGCGGCCTTACCTCCGGCACGGGCGATGACTACGCCATGTATCGAGGAGTCGAAGACCCGCGGTTCTGGCTGGTGCCGCACGACCTGGACACCGTACTCGGTCAGGGCGACCATGACTACCAGCCTCAGCGTGACATTTTCGCGTACGCCGGGGTGGCCGGATTGAAACGGCTGCTCAACCATCCGGACGTCATAAGACTCTACTATCGCCAGTACAAAGACCTGATCGAAACCATCTTTGCCCCGGAAAACTTCGATCCTGCCGTTGACCGTCTTCTGGGCGACTGGGTACCAAACTCCGAGATCGAGGGACCGAGAGGCATTAAGCAATTCGTCCGCGACAGGGCTAACAGCATTCTGTACGGCGGCTATCCGGGCGATGGAGATGCTCCGCAGATTCCACAACTGCTCACCGTAACCAGCAGCCTGCCGGTGGTCAACGGCTTCCACAGAACCAGCATCCCCGTGGCCGTCCTTTCCGGCACTGTTAACGCAATCGAGACGCGTTCCGTGAGCGTCAATGGCCAGTTGGTCACAGAATCAGACTTCTCGCAGAGACGGGGCACGTGGTCCATCCGCAACATAATACTGAACCCAGGCGTAAATCGCGTCATCGTCCAGGCATTCGACGGCCCGAACGGAACAGGCAGCGAAATCGACCGAGGGCTTATCGACATCTGGTACGACACGGGCTCGACCAACGACTATCCGAAAAGCAACACCATGAAGTTGTCGGAAACGAATGCAGGCTCGACTTTGCGTATGGTCGTCCGCGACAGCTATCTGCCGGGCATACCCGTTCTGATACGCGTCGAAATCCTGGACGACGAAGGTTCCATAGACCGCAGTTTGTGGGATGCCGCGGCCACTTTGTCGGTACCGGATAACCCGGATATCAGACTGTCCACCGACCAGGTCACGCTTTATAACGGACTGGGCAGCGAACTAGTCACTTTTACCGGCGGTGGAGACTTCACGCTTACCGTCGAAGTCAACGGCCTTCAAACCGGCGCGATTCTGGCGGACTGGAGCGACCAGCCGGTCAGCACCGTCTCCGGCGGCATCAGTAAGTCGCAAACCTGGAGCGGCATATACCATATCACCGGCGGCGATTTCACGATTCCGGGCGGAGTAACGCTAACGCTCGATCCCGGAACACTCGTGCTGATAGATGGCGCATCGTCCGGCACCGACGGGACTGACATCGACGTCACAGGCTCCATCCGGTCGCTTGGCACTGCCGATTCGCCGGTTACCCTCACTGCCTACGTGCCGGGTGAGAATTGGGGCGAGTTGCACCACGTGGACGCCGGACCGTCCACCTTCAACTACACGAACATTACCCTGGCCGGGCGGTCCCCGCGGGTCGGTCACTCAAACTCCGGACCCGCGATCCGCGCCTCGAACTCAACCTTCGTCTTCGAGAACTGTTCCCTGACTGACAACGCGGGCAAACTCGGAGATATTACCTCGGATAGTGATTTGACGTTTCGCAACTGCCTTTTCGCTCGTTCAGTCATGGGACCCGAGATATCAGGCACGGCGCTGTTGTTCGAGAACAGTTGGATCACAGACATGCACGCGGATGATGATGCCGACGGCATATACATCCACGGGCAGCGGCCGGGTCAACTATGCACCATGATCCACGGTGTCGCCGCAAACATTGACGATGACGGCATTGACACACTTAGCTCCGACGTAACGATAGAAGATTTCATCATTCGTGATTGCAGGGACAAGGGAGTAAGCATATACAACGGCCAGGTGGACATCAATTACTGCCTTATAGTAGAAAACAATAAAGCCCCGGAAGACCCGACAATAGCCACCATCGCAACCAAAACCGTCAACGGCGCCACCGCAGTAGTGAACATCGATCATACAACTATTGTGGCATCGAGTGTCCAAGGGTATCGTGACGTCGGCATCCAGTCACATAACAAAACTGGCGTCACAG
>JBDREF010000015.1:0-10896 GCA_043820045.1 Planctomycetota bacterium
GAGGAGGCCGAATTGCCGAATCTCCACGACGATGTCAAACTCTACAAAGATGGAAACCTGGCAGTGATACACGACATCGGTTTGTTGGACCTCTGGCCCATCGAGACCGGCGACGAGCTGGATGTCAGAATAGGGCGGCAATTCAAGGGCCTTATCGACGACGTTCGCATCTATGACCGGGCGCTGTCGGAGGATGAAATGAAGGCTCTGTTCACATTGCAGAGCGACCGCCCATCGTCAAGATCGAAAAAATGATGAAGAAGAAATGACCCCGAGTTAAACGGCCGGCGAGCAGGTTGGCCGGCAGCCCGGGAATCCGAACGATCTCGAAAGGAGAATAAGAATGGAAAAGGAACAGGTAACCCGGCGCGAATTTGTACGGAACGGTGCGATAGTTGCCGCGGGTATAGCCGCAGGGCTCGGCGCAAAAGCGGTCGGCGGTGAGCCTGTCAACACTTCTAAGATTCTCAATTACAACCCGAATATGGAGTACCGCCGGCAGGGCAAGACCAATCTCATGGTCTCGGCTGTTTGTCTGGGCGGGCACTCGCGGAGCAACCAGGAGCAGCGCAATGAAATCGTCAGCCGTGCCATCGACGTAGGCATAAACTATATCGACGCCTGCTGGGACAACGAGGTCAAGCGGGATGCCAAAGCTCTCAAGGGGCGGCGCGACAAAATGTACCTGGCCCTGTCGCACGGCGCTAAAGAGGTGCGCAACGAAGACTACCGAACCGCCAAGAAGCTATTGGGTTCGCTCGATGAGCTGCTCAAGGAATCGGAACAGGAGTACACTGATTTGTGGCGCATCACCTGCTACGAGCCGGGCGGCAGACACACGTTCGACACGGCGTGCGAGGTTGTAGAGGCGCTGGAGAAGGCAAAGAAGCAGGGCAAAGCGCGTTTTGTGGGTTTCTCCACGCACGACCGGCGATGGATCAAGTTCATGATCGAATACTTCCCGCAGATTGATTGTATCTGTTTTCCATTCACCACTATGAGCAAGAGGGCACAGACGGATAGTGTCTTCGATGCCCTCAAAAAGCACGATGTGGGCGCTTTCGGCATAAAGCCGTTTGCCGCCGGCTCGCTATTCACCGACGACCGGGAAGAAAACAACAAGCGATCGCGTCTTGCCATCCGGTACATTCTGAACAGCAACACTGTAATTCCGATCCCCGGAATGAACAGTATCGAATACGTGGACAACGTGGCAAAGGCTGTCATGGAACGCCGCCAGCTCGACATTAAAGAGGTTGCTGAATTGGATAACGCCAACAAACAGGCCTGGGCAAAACTGCCCGCGAACTATCAGTGGCTCCGGAACTGGGAATACGTCTAACCTGCAACTTACAGCCAGAGACGGCGTCTGGTTCCATATCAGGGAAAAGCGTATGAGATACTGTTTGTTGACGTCTATACTTACAGCGGCCTTGGTGCTTGGAGTCGGCTGTGAGCAGGCGGAGAGTTTACAGAAGCCGCAGGCGAACGCCGAGCCCAAAACCGGCATAGAATCAGCAGCGTATAACAAGGCTCCGTTGCTGCTCGATGACGAGCCCCTTTTGTTGCTGGATGATGACTCACAGACTGAAGGCTCGGACGGGGCGGTTGCCGACAATAGTCGCTGCTTCGTCTGCCACATAAACTATATGCAGGAGGATATCGCCGTCATCCATGCGCAGGCGGATATCGGCTGCGCAGACTGCCACGGCCAATCCGACGAGCACATTGCAGACGAATCATGGGCCTCCGGCGGTAACGGCACTCCGCCGGACATCATGTATCCAAGGCCGAAGATCAATCCGTTCTGCATGGGCTGTCATACCAGGGACAAGATTGACACCGAGCAGCACAAACCGCTTTTCGCCGCCAATCCCACTCAAGAATACTGCACCGACTGTCACGGCAGCCACCGCCTCGCCGAGCGCAAGTGTAAGTGGAAATAGGCTTACCTGTCTGATGATACGCCGGAAGTCTCGACCGGTCCGGGATCGGATGGCAGGTTTTCCTTCAAATATCGCGTCAGCAATTCGTATAAGTGGCGTTTGGTATTCTCGCCCTCCTTAATCGAGTGCGAACGGCCTGGATACGCCATCATGGAAAAATGCTTGTTGTGCTTGATCAGCTCGTTAATCAGGGCTTCACAGTTCTGGTAGTGAACGTTGTCGTCGGCCGTGCCGTGTACGATAAGAAGGTTACCCTCTAACTGATGTGCGAACGTTATCGGTGAGCCGTTCTTGTAGCCGTCCTCGTTGTCATCCGGCAGGCCCATATATCGTTCCTGATAGATCGTGTCATAGAAGTGCTGGTCGCTTACAAATGCGATTGCCATAGCCGTACGATAGAGGTCGGGATATCTGAATATGGCGTTGAGGCTCATGGAGCCGCCGCCGCTCCAGCCCCAGATGCCGATTCTTGCCGGGTCCACATAGGGCCGGCTCTTAATGATAGCACGAGTCGCAGCCGCCTGGTCCGCAGAGGCAAGAATACCGACCCCGCGATAGATACACTTTCGCCATTCACGGCCGCGAGGCGCCGGCGTACCTCGATTATCCACGCTCATTACCAGATATCCCTGCTGGGCGAGCATCAGATGCCACAGGTATTTTTCCCCTCCCCATCCGTCCAGTACAGTCTGGCCCGCCGGCTCTCCGTAAACGTGGAAAACAAGCGGATACTTCTCTGCCGGATCGAAATCGGGCGGCTTGATACACCAGCCGTCAAGCATCGTGCCGTCACCGATATCGATACGGAAGAATTCCACGGGGCGTTTCTTCAGTGCATCTACTTTTTCATGAAGCTCAGAGTTATCTTCGAGTATGCGCACGCTCGTATGTGAGGGCAGTCGCACAAGATCGATTACGGCAGGCCGGTCGATAGACGAGTATGTGTGTATCGCCCACTTCGAGTCCGGCGACACCTGGTATGAATGCGTGCCGTTCTGGTCTTCCGGTGTGATTCTCTGAATCGTGCCGCTGCCGTCGAGCGGCGTGCGATACAGGTATCGCTGAGTCGGATTGTCCGGCGAAGCGATATAGTAAACCCAGTGGTTTTCTTCGTCGACACTGACAATGTCGATTACGTCAAATTCCCCTGGAGTCAAAAGCGTTATTTTCCTGCCGGAGCGAGAAACCAGGTACAGATGCCGCCAGCCGTCGCGCTCGCTCAGCCAGGTGAAACGTTTGCCGTCGTCAAGCCATTTCAGGTGGTCGCCGACATCGACCCATGCTTCATCCCGCTCGGTAAGAATTTTGCGCAGCTTGCCCTTGCGCACGTTGCCCAACATGATTTCATTGGTATTCTGCAGGCGATTGAGATGTTGGAGAACGATTTCTTTCGAACTCTCTGCCCATTCCATCTTTGGGATGTAGTGGTTGCGGGGATCGTCCGAAACATTGAACCAGCGAGTCTTGCCGCCGCTGGAGCTTACCACTCCGATCCGGCAGGCGGAGTTTTTCTCTCCGACCTTTGGGTACTTAAACGTGGTGATCTTCGGGTAAAGAGAGTCCGTATAGTTTATGAGATGAAAGTCACGCACACCCTCGGTGTCGAACTGCCAGTAGGCGATTGATTTGCCGTCAGGGCTCCAGCGAAAACCGTCGCGAAGAGAGAACTCTTCCTCGTAAACCCAATCTGATGTACCGTTGATAATTGTCTCCGAGCCGTCCTTTGTCAATTGTGTGATTCGAAGGTCCTTGAGATTCTGGACGTATATATTCCTCTGCCGCACATAAGCAACAGATTTGCCGTCGGGCGAAAACTTTGCAAACATCAGCGAAGAAGGTTCGCAATCGCCGCCGAGTTTCTGCAATTCGCAGCTTGCCAAATCGAGCACCCAATGGTCGCCGCGGGTGTTTTTGCGCCACACTCGCTCGGCATTCGTGAAGACCAGCAGCTTTTTGCCGTCCTTAGACCATGAGTAGTCTTCGATCTTCAGCGGCTGCGATTGCCCTTCAGGTATCAGCCGCGTTGACGGCACGATTATTTCACGCATGCCGGTCTGCGGTTCGTATCGCACAATATCGCCGGCTCTTTCGTCCTTGGAGTCGTCACAAGCGTCTGGAGGCTGGCCTTCGGCGGGAGCTTGCGAATCTTCCAAAGTCGTGTAACCGGACCCATCTTCAAGCCAGCGTGCCGGGCCGAAATCTTTGACTTCAAATTCTTTGGATGTGAAGATTCTTTCGAGATTCAGATAGCCGGCGGCGTCTTCAGAGGCATTGGATTTTTCGGATAGTTCGTCGGCTACACCGCCTGCCGCCGCTGCGAACAGGAAAATGCAGATTCCCACGGTTATCGATTTTGTTTTTATCTCGATCACTTAATTTTACCGATATTGCATCTTCTACTAACACGTTTAGGACTCAATATCATAGCCGGACCGGCGAGCTACTTCCAGGGCTTTCTTCCGGCCATTGGGCGGTTGACAAAACGGGCAACAGCCGGTAGGATAATAATCGTTTGAGCAGCAAATAAATCGAGCAGGTAACAGGATAGGGGCAACACTAAATGTCACTTCACGACAGTCTCGCCAGAGCTATTATCTTAACCATTGGAATCCATCTGCCTGTGATGGCTGCCGACTGGCCGCAATGGCGCGGCCCCAACCGTGACGGCGTGTGGCAGGAAAGAGGCGTAATAAAGGAATTCGACACCGGGCAATTGCCAGTGCGGTGGCGCGCAGCAATTTCGAACGGTTACAGCGGGCCTACGGTTGCGAACAATCGTGTTTACGTTACCGACCGGCTGGCCGCTCCGGTTCAGATGGAGCGAGTGCACTGCTTCGATGCAGAAACTGGCGAGAAAATCTGGTCCCATGATTACCAGTGCAAGTATGAGCGAATCGAACAGCGTAACGGCCCGCGCGCAGCGGTTACTATCGATGATAATCTCGCATATTCGCTGGGCACGATGGGACATCTGTTCTGTTTCGATGCGGCAAGTGGCAGTGTCCTGTGGAGCAGATATCTCGATGCGGAATACAAGATCAGAATGCCGCTGTGGGGAATTGCCGCCTCGCCCCTAATTGAAGACGGGCTGCTCATTGTGCAGATCGGAGGCGAGAACGCATGTCTTGTCGCTTTCGACAAAGTTACCGGCAAAGAAGTGTGGCGAAGCCTCGACGACCCGGCCGGCTACTCGGCCCCGATTGTAATTGAGCAGGCCGGCAAACGAGTTCTGGTTTGCTGGACCGGCGAGAGGATCGTCGGTCTCAATCCGTTGACCGGCAGCTTGTATTGGGAGTACCCGTTTCCGCCGGCCAAGATGATTCACAATATCGCCACTCCTGTCTTTGATAATAATTTGATTTTTGTAAGCGGCTTCTTTGACGGCTCGCTCCTGCTCAAAGTCAACCCCGACAAGCTGGCCGTGGAGAAGGTCTGGCAGCGCAGAGGACCGAGTGAAAAGGACACCGACAGCCTGCATTGCTGCATCTCGACGGCGATACTGGAGGGCGATTTCATCTATGGCGTGGACGGTTACGGCGAACTGCGCTGCCTGGATCTGCACACGGGAGACCGAATATGGGAAAGCCTGCTCGCTGTCCCGAAAGATCGATGGGCGACCATTCACATGGTCAGAAACGGAAGGGAAGTCTGGATGTTCAATGAGCGGGGTGAATTGATTATCAGCAGGCTTTCACCGGAAGGATTTCACGAGATCAGCCGCGCCAAGCTCATAGAACCGACTAAAGGTCAACTCAATCAGCGTGACGGTGTCTGCTGGGCGCACCCGGCTTTTGCGAACAGGCACATTTACATAAGAAATGACGAAGAACTCATCTGTGCCGACCTCTCGGCGGGGCGGTAGAGTTGAACGCAAGAAACGACTGTCTGTGGATAGCCAAATGCACACTGCAAAAGGGCAGAACAACTGTACGGAAGCAAATAACGCCAACCTGACACGGCGCAGCTTTCTTAAGGTTTTGGGAACTTCAACTGCGGCGCTGGCGCTGCCGGGGACCGCGCTGTCAGCGGACAAAGTGCCTCGCCCGAACGTACTGTTCATAATGGTTGATGACCTCGGCAAAGAGTGGATAAGCTGCTACGGCGCCGAGGAGATAAAGACGCCGAATATCGATGCCCTGGCTGAAACGGGCATGCGATTCGAGAATGCGTATTCGATGCCGCAGTGCACTCCGAGCCGGGCGGCACTGCTTACCGGGCAGTATCCCTGGCGTAACGGGTGGGTCAACCACTGGGATGTTCCCCGCTGGGGCGTGGGCTATTTCGATTGGAAGATTCGGCAGAACGTGACTTTCGCCCGTATTATGAAGACCGCAGGTTACACGACGGCGGCCGTGGGGAAATGGCAGATCAACGACTTCCGGATTGAGCCGGATGCCATGAACAAACACGGCTTCGACGATTGGTGCATGTGGACCGGCTACGAAACCGGCAATCGGCCCAGCGCGGAGCGGTATTGGGATGCTTATATCAATACCCCGAGGGACGGCAGCAAGATGTACGCAGGCAAATTCGGCCCGGATGTTTACACCGATTACCTGATTCGCTTCATGGCCGAGCACAAGGACCAACCCATGATGCTCTACTTTCCGATGGCGTTGACGCATGGTCCTCTGGTCACGACCCCGGCCGAGCCGGACGCCGACTCGCCCCTCGAAAAACATAAGGCGATGGTGCGGTACACCGACCATCTCGTAGGCAGGCTGATCAGGGCGCTGGACGAGCTGAATATTCGCGACCGCACACTTGTAATCTTCACGACGGATAACGGCTCAGATGGCGGGATTACCGGAACCCGGAACGACCGCAGGATCCGCGGGGGCAAAGCGAAGAAGACCGAGAACGGCGTCTGTGAGCCGTACATTGTCAATTGCCCGGCCCTGGTGCCGCAGGGAGTTGTAACAGACGCCCTGACGGACTTCACAGACCTGCTGCCGACCTTCGCCGAATTGGGCGGCGCCAAGGTTCCGGACGACCTGCAGATCGACGGCGTCTCAATCGCACCGCTTTTGCTCGGCAGGCAGAAAGATTCACCCCGGCAATGGATTATGGCGCTCGGTCACGGCCCGGCCAGACTGGACGAGAACGGCGTGCGCGGAACCGTCGATTACGCTGAGCGGGTCATTCGCGATAAGCGATACAAAGTATGGGTTAGTGAAGAGCGGAAAATCCCACAGCTTTACGACCTGCAATTGGATCCTTTTGAAGAGAACAACCTGATCGCCAGCACGAAGCCCGAGCATTTGGCTGCTATCAAGAAGTTTCAGGCCGTAGTGGCTGCCATGCCGGATAAGGATGCCAGGCCCAGGTACCAGCCGCGAAAACCAAATACGTGGGACAAGAAAACGTGAGAGAAGGCACGGGGAAGTAATGAATTGACGATAGTTACCTTAATGAGATGAACTTGTGAGGGCCGAAAAATGTTACTGCCAGAAGAAAGTCGAACGAGGTCAATTGACTGCAAAGCGGATGAGTCCCCGAAGCAGGCGAAAAAGCATCGGTGGTTGAATTGGATATTTCCAATCGGAGGACTGCTTGCACTGTTGTGGTTCCTGCTTCGCGTAATACCAAAGCCTTCCCGCGCGACGTATCCGTGCCAGCGGGCAGCCTTTCCTTTGGCTTCCGGTTTTGTGATCTGGCTTGTGGGGGCAGTTGGTTCGGTGGCGGCAATGCGCAGGGCAAAACGTTGCCTGGCGCAATCACGTTACGCGTTATGTGTGCTGCTTGTTGCCGTGAGCGTCGCGTCTGTATGGTTCGCCCAGAGCATCACCAACGAATCGCCCGTATTCGCCGACGAACCGACAGCCAACGCCCCAATAGGGGTCGCCAAAGGCATTCACCCCGGACGCGTCGTCTGGGTGCATGACCCGAACGCAACCGATTGGGACGGACCCGGAGAGGGACACTGGTGGGAGAGCAGTCACACCGACCAGGCGGTCGTGGACCGAATGATGAGCAGGACGATAAGGTCGCTGGCCGGTGAAGATACGGACGCCGCCGCATGGGACAGCCTGTTCAGGTATTTCAATAAAACACACGGCAGGACGGAAGCCGGGTACAAACCGGGCGAAAAGATCGTCGTCAAGGTCAATTTCGTGGGGTGCATCAGAGTCTGGAGCAGCAACGAGGTCAAAAGTATCGAAGAATACAACCTGCGAAACGCAGATTATATGAATACCTCGCCGCAGGTGATTATGGCCTTGCTGCGGCAACTCGTCAAGGAAGCCGGCGTGAACGAGGCCGACATTACGGTTGGCGATACTCTTTGTTATTTTCCGAACGAGTTCTACGAGATGTGCCACAAAGAATTTCCCAATGTTCGCTATTTGGAGTACCTTGGCAAGTTCGGACGCACCGCCGCGAAATTGTCGTCGGTTCCTTTCTACTGGAGCACCCCCGATGCAGCGGGGAAGGCGACGGATTACGTGCCGGAATCCTATGCCAAAGCGGACTATCTTGTCAATCTGGCCAATCTCAAGAGCCACAACGACATGGCCGGCATTACACTCTGTGCGAAGAACCACTATGGCTCGCTGGTGAGAAAACCGGCTCGTACGAGCGAATACTACGACATGCACAAAGACCTTCCCTTCCCAACTCCGGGGATGGGACGTTACAGGCCGCTGGTTGACCTCATGGCGCACAAGCATCTTGGCGGTAAGACTTTCCTTTACCTGATTGACGGCCTTTACGCGGGCAAACACGCGAAAGAGCGGGCTCCGAGAAAATGGAACATTCGGCCTTTCAACGGTGACTGGACCTCAAGTCTTTTTGCCTCGCAGGACCCGGTTGCAATCGATGCGGTGGGCTTCGATTTTCTATGGGCCGAGTGGGACGATGCGCCCCACAGGTCCGGCGCGAACGATTATCTCATCGAAGCGGCGCTCGCGGACAACCCGCCGTCGGGGTCATTCTACGACCCCGACCACAACGGGAATGTGGTCCGCCCCGCGAGTCTGGGCGTCTATGAGCACTGGAATAACGCGACGGACAAGCAATATTCCCGCAACCTGGGCATTGGTCCCGGCATCGAACTTGTACAAGTAAAAGTAACAGCCAAAACCATGCTCGACACTGCGGTTTACAGTAGCAATAAATGAGCCGCCTTTATGGAAGGGGATTCGAATGATTTTCACTGCTATTTCTCGACGGGATTTTCTCAGGAAGCTTGCAGTTGGAGCGGCTGCCCTGGCGGCCCCTGGAGTGCTGCACGGCAGCGACAAGGCGGGAAAGAAACCCAATATTCTGTTCCTGTTAGCCGACGACCAGCGTGCCGACACGCTTGGAGCTTACGGCAACGATAACATCAAAACGCCCAATCTCGACAAGCTTGTAGCTCGGGGATTCAGTTTCAGGCGCAACTATTGTCTCGGATCGAACGGCGGGGCGGTATGCGTTCCGAGCCGGGCCATGATCCACAGCGGACGATCCTACTTCAACGTCGATGCCAGGATGAGCGGCGTAAAGATCATGCCGGAACTGCTGGGCGAGAATGGCTATATTACCTTTGCAACCGGAAAATGGCACAACAGAGAAGAATCTTTCCTGCGCGGCTTCCAAAGAGGCAGAGCCGTGTTCTTCGGCGGAATGGCGGATCACACCAAGGTCCCGGTCGTCGATCTTTCGCCGGAGGGCAAGCTCGTTAACGAACGTGTCGGCGATAAATTCTCCAGTGAATTATTCACGAACGCCGCGATTGAGTTTCTCGAAAACTACAACGAAGACAAGCCTTTCTTCGCTTACGTCGCATTTACCGCTCCGCATGACCCGCGGAACCCGCCCGTGGAATACCGGCAGATGTACTACAAGAAACGTCCGCCTCTGCCGGCGAACTTCAAACCCCAGCACCCGTTCGACAACGGACACATGACAGGCCGCGACGAGAACCTGGCGCCATGGCCTCGAACCGAGGACGTCGTGCGCGACCAGTTAGCGGAGTACTATGGCCTGATTACGCACCTGGATAAACACATCGGTCGGGTATTGGAAACATTGAGAAAATCGAGACATGCCGACAACACGATTATCATCTACGCCGCCGACCACGGGTTGGCGCTTGGAAGCCACGGACTTCTGGGCAAACAGAGTATCTATGAACACAGTATGGGATGCCCGTTGATTTTCTCCGGACCGGGTATTCCCAAAGGCGGATCAACGCAGGCTTTTTCCTACCTTTTGGACATTTTCCCAACGGTTTGCGGGCTGACAGCTATTGCAGCCCCGCCCGGCGTCGAAGGCAAGAGCCTTCAGCCAATATGGAGTGGGCAAGCCCAGCGGGTGCGCGACCATGTATTTCTTTCGTTTTCGAAAATTCAAAGGTCTGTCCGGGATGAGCGATGGAAACTTATCCGTTATCCGCAGATCAATCACGCGCAACTTTTCGACCTGCAGAACGACCCGCATGAACTGCACAACCTGGCGAGCGACTCTGTGCAAGCCGGGCGTGTCGAGAAAATGTTGGAACTGCTGAGGAAGTCCCAGCAAGAGGTTGGCGATGACCTGCCGCTGACAGTCGCCAATCCTAAACCGATGGAAATCGACATGAGTGGCAGGGAACGTGAGCCTGACCGCTGGCAGCCCGAGTGGATACGCAAAAAGTACTTTGGAACTGATAATTGAGTCGATAGAGGCGGGGATCAGCAAAATTCGCTATTTTGTTTGAATTACGTGCAAAGGTGCAAACAAATCTTGAACAGCAAGCCTTTTTCGTTTAGGCTGTTGCCGTTGCTGAATCGAGTTTCTTACCAGTCTTGCAGACATAGATAAAGGAGATGAGTTATGAATTCGCAAATGAAACGCCGTACATTTCTCAAGAGCAGCGCTATGGCCGGAGCGGGACTTGTTGTTCTCAAATCGGGCATACTCAAGGCCGGCCGGTCGCCGAATGAAAAACTCAATATTGCAGTGGTCGGCGTTCGCGGGCGAGGAGGGG
>JBDREF010000016.1:0-6384 GCA_043820045.1 Planctomycetota bacterium
GGTCATCCTTGAGAGCCGTCGGCACTCGCGTCTCCGCCAGGGCGCGGGTTGCCTCCAGCCCGCCTATCTTTCCCAGCGCCCCAATCGCGGCTCGGGCAAGATTTGTGTCGCTGCCGGTGATGAGTTTTGCTATTTCCGGTACGGCTGCCTTCTCGCCGCGCTGGCCAAGCGAACCGACCACCCCGATTTTCAGATCGCCGTCGAGTTTTGCAAGCGACTCGTGCAATGCGGCCCCGGCCTCCGGGACGGGCATATACTGCAACGCAAAACGCGCCATGTGCGAAAGCTCTTTGTCGGCTAATAGTTTCGAAAGGGCCGGTACGGATTGTGCCGAGCCGACGCGGCGTAACATCCGGCAGACGAACTGCTTTCCGGCGAAAGTCGTCTTCGGCGACTCCAGTACTTCGAGCAGCTTTGCTTCTATCTGTGGAAACGACGAAGGCGAGACGCTGCGAATCTCTTCTTCGATGGCCGCCAGGGCACGGCGGGACTTGCCGAAGTCGTACACTTCGAGGGCATCGTATTCAGCCGAGAGACTTGCTCGTACGCTCACCTTGTCGGCGGTCGGGAAGTCATCGGGCACTTCCACCTGTGTGACTCTGCCCGTGGCGGCCCACTCCGTGCCGCGCTGGAAGGTGACGATAAATCCGATGCAGCGCATCTGCTCCGCGGCGTGGCCGAGGGCCGTATGGAAGACCCTTCCTTTGCCGTAGCTGACGGTAAACAGCATCGGCTCATGTTCGCCCGTGCCTTTGTTCGCCGGGTCGGCGTAGGCTGTTGCAAGAACTGTCATATTCTTCGCGGGCCCCCGCAGCTCGCTGTAAAGTTCGTCCTTCACGTGCATCCACTTTTCCGGAAGGCCGGCAGTGATGGCGTGCTGACGGTCCCTGGTAATTACCTGGAATTCATGCTGAGGCCCGTGGCTGCCGCCCCTGCCGGGGGAGGTGTCGAAGACGACCTTGCCGTCGCGGTAGCGAACCTTCGGCCCGGACTTCTCGTCCCGGCCGCCCCATCCGCCGACGGCGATCATCTCGTTCCATTCCTTCCACTTCGGAAATGCGTTGTCCGCCGCGTGGAAGATTACCAGGCCGCCGCCGTTGTTCATATACTCGACGAGCGCATCCTGAGTTTCTTTGGGCCAGTCGTCGCCTGTATAGTTCGCAACGATCACGTCGTATTTTGCGAAGTTCGGCTTGAACGTATCCATCGGCTGGCCCTTGGCGGGCGAGGTTGCCACATCCACTGTGAACAGGCCGGTGTCGGCCAGCAGGCTCTTGAGAACGGGCGTGGTCGCCTTCCAGTCATGGTTGTTCTGGCCGTCAACAATCAAAGCCTTGAGCGGCCCTTTCTTTTCGTTGCGCGTTAAATCCTGGATTCGGATATTGCGCCATTTGATGCTCCTGCCGGCCTCTTTGGAGCCGTGGACCTGCAGGGAGATGAAACCCGTCGATGTCATATCGTCTTTCAGGTCGGCGGCGGGGATGCCGTTGACCCATGTTCGGATTCTGTCGCCGACGGCCTCGATGCGGTAGTGGTTCCACTCGTTCTGCTTGAAAGCCTTTTGGGCTTCCGGTTTGTCTTTCAGCGGAAACAGCCAACCGCGGCGGGCCTCATCGTAGATTCCGCCGCTCCACGCCCGGCTCGATGTGTCGATTTCGACCTGATAGCCGTGCACGCGATAGTCTTTGAAATTCTTGTAGCTGTGGCTGCGAATCTGGATGCCGGAGTTCATGCCCGGTTCGACGAGGAACTCCAGCTCCAGTATGAAGTCCGTGTACATCTTCTCGGTGCACAGGAAGCTATTGGGCGTGTTGAGAACGGTCGTGCCGACGATCATCCCGTCCCGGACTTCGTACTTTGCCTTTCCGTTTCGCTGGACCCAGCCGTCGAGGGTCTTGCCGTTAAAGAGATTCTGCCAGCCAACATCGGCGGCAAGTGACATGCTCGTCAGCGCCGGGCAGGCGGTGCAGAATACGAGTAATAACGCTGTATATTTTTTCATTGTTGTGCTCCTTATGTTCGGATTATTTGCCTAAAGTCAATTAAAGTACCCAGGGTTCTCGATAGGACCGCCCGAGCAGTGCGCTTGCTTCCGGGTCGCCTGCTATCTCTTCGGTTTCGGGGTTCCATTTGATTTTGCGCCCTGTCAGCATGGCGATTTCGCCGAGCAGACCCACGCTTATCGAGCGAAGGCCCACTTCCACCGGACAAATCGTCAGCGTGCGGTTCCTGACGCAGTCGAGGAAATTCTGCTTGTGGTCTCTGCTCTCGTAGAGTTTTATCTCGTTGGGGCCGATTTCTTCTTTGAGAATCTTCTCGTCGGATGCGCTCAATCCGCTGCGGCTTACATGTATCCATCCGGTCTGGCCGTACCATTTGGCGCCTTGGGTTATTTGCGTGTTGTTGGCTACTGTCATGACGGTGCCGTCGGCGTACGTGCAGTTGAACCTGTACTCCGTCGGGACATTGTAGAGGCCGTCGGTGGGATAGTTGCCCTTGCCCTCGATTTCCACCGGGCCGGTATAGTCCCAACCCATGCCCCAGTGTGCGATGTCGATATGGTGCCCGGCCCAGTCGGTGAGCTGGCCGCCGGAGTAGTCCATGATCCATCGCCAGTCCCAGTGGGCTACGCCGCGGTAGGGGACGTAAGGAGCGGGGCCGAGCCAGAGGTTCCAATCGAGTCCTTCGGGAACTTTCTGGATGGATTTGACATCCGTGCCGCCGCCGGTCGGCAGGCCGACTTCAATCTTGAGGATTTTGCCGATACGGCCGTTGCGAACAAGCTCGCAGGCCCGGCGAAACTGCCAGTCGGACCGCTGCTGGCTTCCCGTCTGCCAGACTCGGCCGTAGCGATGGACCGCGTCGCAGATGGCGCGTCCTTCGCGGATAGAGCGGGCGAGCGGCTTTTGCCCGTGGATGTCCAGTCCGGCTCGGGCAGCTTCGACGGCGGGTATGGCGTGCCAATGGTCGGGCACCGCTATCTGGACCGCGTCGAGGTCGCCGCGGCCGATCAACTCGCGAAAGTTAAGATACGTGGCGCAGTCGCTGTTGCCGTACTTTTCATCCACTATTTTCTTGGCCTGGTCGCGGTGGCCCTTGTCAACATCGCAGACCGCCACCATCTGCACTTGCGGTTTGCTCAGGAAACCCTGCATGTCTCCGGTTCCCTGCGAGCCGACGCCGATTGCTCCCATTACTATCCTGTTGCTCGGTGCGTTGGCGCCGAAAACCGACGACGGAACAATCGCCGCTCCCATCAGGGCCGTGCCCCCGGCGGCGGTTCGGCGCAAAAAGACCCTTCGGGTAATCAAACCTTCTTTTTTCATAATACTCTCCTAATCATGTCTGAGGTCAGAGGACAGACGACAGAAGGTCCCGGCGCGCCGGGGTCTTCCATCTTCTGTATTTGACCGCATTATCATAGCAGGATTGCTGTCTCTTGCAATACCCTTATCGAATCCGGATGCTCTGAGTCCCGGGCCGAGCGAAAATCAAAAAGACGAGCAGTGACTTGATGGTTTGGCGGGATTGTTGTATGTTTGTGTCGAGTCCCCGGGGCTATGCCCGGGTGCGAATATGGGCAGTTCGAATTGGGAGAAAACACGTGAACTCATTTCATGAAGCTCAAGAATGTAGAGGCAGGTTATGCCGAAGGCGTACGTATCTGTGTTTTTCTGCGACTATGGCAATGGTAATGTGTCTTTTGTTGGGCAGTTGCTCCGCCAGCGAGCAGGCGCAGTTAAGCGGTCAGCCGCCTGCACCTTTCATTGAGACAGCCGACTACGACCGGGCCATACCATCGCCGGAATCGGTAATAGGTCACGGCGTGGCCGAAAGGCCGGTTCGCTATCCCGCCCTTGTCCGCTACCTGCAGGCTCTGGCCGAGTCATCCGACCGGGTCACCATAACAAGCTACGGCCGAACGCACGAGGGCCGGGAACTGTACTACCTGACAATCACCAGCCGGGCCAACCACCAGCGCCTTGACCGGATCAGTGCCGACAACGCAAAGCTCTCGGACCCGAGGCAGGTTCAAAGTTCCGGCCAGGCGGATCGTCTTATAGAGACTTTGCCGGCGGTGGCGTGGCTCGATTACAGCATTCACGGCGACGAACTGTCGAGCACCGAAGCGGGCATGTACGTAGCATATCATCTGGCCGCAGCAAAAGACGATAACACGCGAAAGCTGCTGGATGAGACGGTCATTCATATCAATCCGTTGGTCAACCCGGACGGCAGGGAAAGGTATCTGAGCCATCTCGAACAGCTCACGGGGGTAGTTTCAAGTCCGGACCTTCAATCGATGCAGCATCAGGCCCTTTGGTCGCGCGGGCGCGGCAATCATTACCTGTTCGACCTGAACCGCGACTGGCTCGTGCATCTTCAGCCGGAAGTGCGAAGCCTCGCGGAGGCGATTCTGTCCTGGAATCCTCATCTTGTTGTTGATTCACACGAGCAGGGTGCCTACGACACGTACCTGTTCGACCCGCCGAGGGAGCCGCTCAATATTCATCTCTCGCCGAAGGCCATGGAGTGGCGCAAGCGTTTCGGCTCGGACCAGGCCGAGGCGTTCAATCGCTACGGCTGGAGCTACTATACCCAGGACTGGTACTCGGAATGGAGCCCGATTTACACCAACGCCTGGGCCAACCTGCTGGGTGCGGTCGGGCTGCTTTATGAGCAGGCGAGGGTCGATGGCGCGTCCGTGAAACAGCCTACCGGTTACGAAGTCAGCTATCGCGAAACCGTGCACCATCATATTGTCAGCTCGCTGGCCAACCTCGAAACACTGCGTGCCAACCGGCAGCAAATCCTGCGGGACCTGCGGGAGGACCGGCAATGGGCGCTCGGCGAACACGATACCGACGCAGGCGTTTTCCTGCTGCCGCCCTGCACGGATACTCTCAGATGGAAGGATATGGTTGAGCTGATAGGGCGACAGGGTGTGGAAGCCGGATTCGCGCGGGAGCCTTTCGAGGCTGAGAATGCAACCGATATATGGGGCAACAAACTTGCGAACAAAGAGTTTCCGAAAGGTACGCTTGTCGCGCGTTCGAAGCAGCCGCATCGCCGTATCTTGAAGGCTCTGTTCGAATTCGATCCCCATCTGCGAGAGAGCTTCCTACTGGAGGAACGCAAAGAGCTGGAGAACCGGCGTTCAACTCTGCTCTACGATATCTCTGCGTGGAATCTGCCGATGGCATTCGGCATTGAGTCCTACTGGGCCGCAAGTGTCCCTGATATCGAGCTGGATTCGCAAATGCCGGCGACGGCTCGGGATTTACCTAAGGCGGGCGGCAAAAGCGGCTACGGCTACCTGCTCGATTTTGAAAATTCCGCCGCATATCCTGCACTGGTTCGCCTCTTCGAAGAGAAATGTTACCCGCGAATAGCGACAAAGCCGTTCAAGATAGACGCTCGTCAGTACGAGCCGGGGACGGTCCTGCTTCGCGCTCATGAAAACCCGGATGGTCTTGCGGATATTCTGCGGAAGATAGGCTCCGACCTTGACGTTGGGATTCATCCGGTCAGTAGGGCCCTCGTCGAAGACGGCCCCGACCTCGGAAGTCAAAAGTTCGAGCTGCTGTCGGCGCCTCGGGTTGCGATAGCCTCGCAATGGCCGATCCGGTCCACGTCGTTCGGTTCGATTTGGTATCTGCTGGACAGCCGGCTTCAACTTCGCAGCTCGCCGATCAACATTCAGAACCTCAATTCAATCGACCTTCGAAAGTACAACGTCCTGATACTTCCGGACAGCAGCAGCCTAGGCCGGGTGCTCGATGGCAAGGCGGTCGAAAAGATAAAGGGCTGGGTCGAGGACGGAGGTACGCTGATAGCCGTCGGCGGCTCGGCCGCTTTCGCAGCCGGCAAAGACGGCGGGCTTTCGTCGGTACGGCTCAAACGCGACGTTCTCGACAAGCTCGCCGAATACGAAGAAGCAGTGGAGCGGGAGAGCAGCGCCAGAGACGTCAAGATCGACCCAAATCGTATATGGAACGCCAAGTCAACTCCATCGGAAACGCAAAAGGAAGATCCTAACAAGCCCGGCGAATCCAAAACCAAGCCCGATGTCGAGAAGCTAAAGCGCGCCGACGAATGGAATCGCCTTTTCAGTCCGACTGGGACTTTTGTCACGGGAATCGTTGAACCGGAACACTGGCTTGGCTTCGTTCTGGCAGAGAAGATGCCCGTCATGTTCTGGGACGATAGCGCGTTTATGTCGAAGCATCCGGTCAAAACGGCCGTTCGCCTGGCAGGCGCCGAAGAGCTGCGGCTGAGCGGCCTGCTCTGGCCCGAGGCCCGGCAGCGACTTGCCGATACGGCGTACGCCACCGTCGAATCCGTCGGTCGCGGGCAGATAATCCTTTTCGCCACCGACCCGAC
>JBDREF010000017.1:0-11529 GCA_043820045.1 Planctomycetota bacterium
ATGAAGTCCACCCAGCCGCAGTTTTCACCCTCAGGGGTGCCATCGTTCGTATAGCGCCATTTGAGCGTATGAGTACCGGCGCTGAGATTATAGGTTTTTTCCGTCCAGTCCACGGCCATGTTGTACAAAAACTCGCTTCCAGGCAACAAGTCCGAAAACTCCGGGCGAGGATTGTCCACATTTGTTTTGTCCGGCTGATTTCGCCGATACGGCCACCCGGCGAGCCGGGATGGCGAGGCTGATAGCGGGCCGTTTATGGGGCTACGCTTAAGGCCCGGGCTAAATTGCTGTTTCGTCCTAAAGAACCGCCTGCGGTGCGCCGAACTTAGAATGCTGGATGGCCTGCAATTAAGGTGGAGTCCCGGCGCGCCGGGAAATAATCGTGGAAGATAAACAACGGCACATAAAACTGCGTTTGCTGATAAAGCAGCTTAACAAGTCTCGCAAGAAACAGGCGCAGAAAATAGATATACTCTGCAATGACCTCATCGCGGCGCAGAGGGACTTCATCAAGAGACTGGGTATCATCAGTTTCGTGGCGAGTTTCTGCGAGTCAATCGTCGGGACGACCGACCTGGACAACCTTCTGGCCACTGCGGTCAAACTTATCAAGGCCGAGAACGGCGAGACCAACGTTACTTTCTTTCTGTGCCAGGGCCTGGCCCAAGGGGCGGAGGGCCTTCAAATGCACATGTTCGAAAGCTCTGAGCCGATGGCCCTCGATAGGCAGCAGCTTGAGAATTGCTTCTGTCCCGAACTGGTGGAGAATATCTGCAAGTCGAACAAAGTATGCCATCTCAAGGACATGTTTGCCGCTGGGTTGCAGGGGAATCTGACCGAGTTGAGCAAGATTTCGGCGGTGACGATTCCGCTGGGCCAGTTCGGTTCTTCCCTGGGCTTCATGTTAGTCTATCGCTCATCGCAAGACCGGCTGACCTCCGATGAGATACAAAAGATTTCCGCCATATCCCACGGCCTCTCGCGGGCGATTGCCTCCTGTCAGACGCTCTCAAGAGCAAAGCTCTAAATCCTAAGTTCTAAACAATATCTAATGACCAAAATCACAATTTCCCAAACGGCGCCGTTTCCACCGTAAGGCGTCCCGTGGGGAGAGAATTTGAACATTAGAATTTTGAATTTGTTTAGGATTTAGATATTAGGGTTTACAGTCTATTTTGCACGTCTGCCCGGAGAATCTATAGTCCCTGCTTGCGAGGTTCTTTAACTCCCGCGGCGACTGCGGCGGCGCGTAGCTTGTCACCGGCAGGCCCCGGGGAATTGTAAAACAGCACCTCCAGCAGCTCAGGGTACTGCTCAAGGGCGGCGAGCATCTGCGTCCATTTGTCCGGCCGGCGGGAACGAATCGAATCGGCCAGGTCCAGACAAATGGCTAAATAGGCGGCCCGGGCCTGCTGCCGGGGTCCCGGCGCGCCGGGATCGGCGAGAGCGGCTTCGATTTGGGGCTTGACCTTCGGGCGCAGAGCCGCGACGGTAGAGTCCATGTCGGACAGGGCGGAGACATTGGCTGGTCCTTGGACGCGTATGCGATAGAAACTCCTGCCGTCCCGAGTAGTCTTCTGTCCGCCGTTTTCGGCGATGACAAGGCCGGCTACCTCGACGATACGGTCGCCGAAACGAGTTATTGTCTCGTCTTCGGGCATCGACGGGCGGGTCGTATTTCGATAGACGTCTTTGATTTTCCAGCCCTGCCGTTCAATCCAGTGATTACCTTTGATCACACCGACAATGGTGGCGGCGGTGGCGGCGTTGTTGTCGGCGTCCCAGCCGAAGTTGAAGGCATGAATAAGGGTCTTCACGAGATCGCCCTGGCCGTAGAGCAGTGCGGCGACGGTTGCCGCGGTGCAGAGTTCGTAGCCGTTCTGATTGCGGGTCCGGCTTTCATACAGGGTGTATTTGTCTCTTATGAGCCGCCGCGTCGTGCGCCACTCGTCTGGGCATTCTTTGTGCCATCGGCGGACGTCGCTGATAATGGGCCGGATCACGCTGGCCGGGTCGATGGAAGCCAGGCCGGCGTCGAGGATGCTGTCGATATCGTCGGTAGTGAAGGCGGTCGCGATCATGGCGGTGAATAGCTGTGTTGTTTGTGCGGGCTCGCCGTCGATGCTGACATTGGTGTAGTTCAGGCCGATCCGGGCGGCGGTCTGCGGCATTGCCGGGGCTACAAGGCCGAACATTTCGCAGACGAACTGGCCCGAGATGTTGAAATTCGCCCACGGGTTCAATGCAAGGCTGCCGGTCAGCGGGGGATCGATGCCGATATCCATGAGCCGCCGGACGTACAGATTCGAGCACCAGATGTGGCTGTTGATGTGCTTTTGCCACAGTTGGGTGATTTGTCGCGGGCTGAGCAGGGCGGCCCGATTCCGCTGCATCGCGGTTATATAAACCCACTCGATGTCGGTATCGTCGTCCGTTCGGGCGCCCTCGGCCAAAGCGGGGGTGTATTGTTCGACGTTTCCCGGTTCATCGTAGTACTTGTTCTCGTGGGGCAGGCCGTTAAGGTTACCGAGCAACTGGGCGAGCAGGCCGCCGCGGATTTTGTCTTCGAGGTCTTCGGCGGATATTTCTATGACCGACCCGGCCTCAGTGCCGATTCTACGGCCCGCATCCGCCGGGGAAGCATTGGCGCAAACCGCCGGTGACAGAGTCATCCATAGCAGCAGAAAGAGTCTTTTACCCATAATGCTTGTTCTCCTTGATAGAACTGTGGTATGGCTGCATTATGGTCTGGTATTATTTCTTTTGTCAAATACTGGCTTTACCAAGCCGGATTGAAGTTCTCTTGCGGGCTGGCAGGAACGCCATTTTCACGCTGTGTGCAGGGTTTCGCCGAAAATTCTCAATTCTTGGAAAAATTTGTCTTGACTTTCGTTCTGCTTTTGACGATCATTCTATCTTTGTGGGGTCGTAAATTAGGATGTCGTGGGGTCGCTTAACTGTCCTCCTTAGGAAGCATGCCCAATGATTTACAAGGTAATAAGTAAGAACGAGTTTAAAAAGTTTGTCAACGGGCTCATCGCCGAGAACAAGACGTTCGGTCCGAAACTGGTTGACCGGCGTGCCGACGGTTCGGCTGTGTACCAGTTCAAAGATGTCAAATCCTTTGACGAGATGGACCTGGACTACACCGTTACGTATTCGTCGATCAAGAATTTCTTCCTTCCTTTCCGCGAAGAGCTGTCGCATTTCGATTTCTCCGACAAAGGCTGGCAGCAGGTTGTCGAATGCAGGGTCAATCCCCGGGTGATTGTGGGCGCGCGGCCCTGCGACATTAACGCACTGAGCATTCTCGACAAGATTCTGATAGGAGGGGCTTATCCTTCTCCATACTACATGGCCAGAAGGCAAAACACGTTCCTCATAGGAATGGACCACGAGCCGCTGGAAGACTGCTTCTGCGAATCTCTCGGGCACGACACGGTGCATCGCGGATTCAACCTGTTCTGTACGGACATAGGCGACCGGTACTATCTGACCATAAACTCATCCAAGGCGTTCGGGTATCTCAAGAACGTCAAGGTGAGCGATCCTACCAAAAAGGACGGGGAGAAGTTTCACGCAAGGCGCAAGTACCTCAGAGAGAGTTTCAAGACCAAGGTCGAGATCGCGGGTCTGCCGAGTGTCCTGGACATAGAGTTCAAGTCTCCTGTCTGGAAGAAATGGGGCGACAAGTGTCTCAATTGCGGAAGCTGTGCGATGGTTTGCCCGACGTGCTACTGTTACGGCATTGAGGAGACCATTGATGTGAGCCTGGCGAGCAGCCGCAAGGAGCGTGTTCAGTACTCCTGTAATCTCGTTGACTTCGCGGAAGTTGCTGGCGGGCACAATTTCCGGCCGCTCAAGGAAGACAGGCTGAAATACAGATTCTATCACCACTACAGAGGATTTGCCCAGAATGCTGATGACCCGATATGCGTAGGCTGCAACCGATGCGGCAGGGCGTGTCTGGCGGGAATAAACCCCAGAGATGTCATCAACGATTTGCAAATGGAAGACTGAAATGGATTACCGACTGCCCAAGCAGGACATTAATGCCGAGCCGTCCATGAGGAAACCGCCGCGGTACAACCGCAAGAGTATTCTCATGAGGACGGATAAGGTTTACAAATGCGAGATAATCAACATAGTCGAGCTTACGCCGCTCGAGAGACTCTTTCACCTGAAGATACTGGACGGCGAAGAAAGGCGACTGTTTGAATTCCGCCCCGGACAGTTTGTAATGCTGGAGGTACCCGGTTTCGGAGAGGTTCCGATTTCGATATCGAGTTCCGGCAACAACCATGAATATATCGAGTTGTGCGTCAGAAAGAGCGGACGGACGACCAATGTGCTGCACCGGGCAAAGACTGGTGCGAAGCTCGGCATACGTGGTCCGTTCGGTACGTCCTTCCCGATGGAACAAATGGTGGACCATAACATTCTCCTTGTGGCCGGCGGTCTGGGTCTGGCTCCCCTGCGTGCCCCGATTTACTGGGTCAGCGAGCACAGGGACGAGTACAAAGACGTTCACGTACTCTATGGCACGAAGGAGCCGGGTCAGATGCTCTTTACCTACCAGTACGAGGAATGGGAGAGAGTGGACCACATAAAGCTGCATACAGTCGTGGAAAAGGGCGACAATGACTGGAAAGGAAAAACGGGCCTGATCACGGACCTGTTTAAGGAAATAGATATTAAGCCGGCCAATACTTATGCCATCGTGTGCGGCCCGCCGGTTATGTTCAAGTTTGTCTGCGACCACCTGGACGGGCTGGGCATTCCCATGAACCGCATGTTCGTCTCGCTGGAGAGAAGAATGCACTGCGGCATGGGCAAATGCTGCCGCTGTATGGTCGGGTCAACGTTTACCTGCGTTGACGGTCCGGTGTTCGATTACTGGTCTGTTTTGAATCTGAAGGAAGCAATATAGTGAAGTACCTTGGGATTGAGCCGCAAAAAGTCAGGATCGCCGTGTTTGATTTCACCGGTTGCGAGGGCTGCGAACTCCAACTGGCAAACAAGGAAGATACCCTGCTCGATTTTCTTTCGCTGGTGGAAGTGGTGAATTTCAGAGAGGTCTCGTCGCATCGCGGTCAGGACTATGATATTGCGCTGGTCGAGGGAAACATCTCCAGAGACGACGAGGTCGAGCGGATAAAGGACATCAGGGCAAAGGCGAAGGTCCTTGTTGCCATGGGGTCCTGTGCGTGTTTCGGCGGGGTGAACTCCCAGAGGAATAAGTTTACCATCGAGGACGTTGTCAGGGAAGTCTATGGAAAGCACGCCGTGGAAACCGGAAAGGTCCGGAAGATTTCCGATGTGGTGAAGGTCGATCTGATGATTCCCGGCTGTCCTGTATCCAAGGCCGAAGTAGAGAGAATAGTCGTTGATGTAGTCACGGGCGTGGACATCAAGATTCCGAAATATCCCGTGTGCGTTGAATGTAAACAGAAGGTAAACACGTGCGTGGTTGATCTGGGCCAGATATGTCTGGGCCCGGTTTCTCGCGCGGGTTGCGATGCCGTGTGTCCGACCGGCAAGGTGGGGTGCCTGGGTTGCAGGGGTCCGGCAGATGATGCCAATTACGAGTCCCTGAAGGAAATCCTCATGGACAAGGGCCATGCCGAGTCCGAGATTGTCGAGAGACTGCGCTTCTACGGCGGATTCAATGGGATGGTGGATAAACAATGAAGAAAGTCAACATGAAGATTAACGTGCATCACCTCACGCGTGTCGAGGGCCACGGCAACATCAACGTTACGGTCCGCAACGGCGAGCTTGTCGATGCCAAATGGGAGGTTGTGGAAACACCGCGTTTCTTCGAGGCCATACTGCGCGGAAAGCCCCATGAGCTGGCGCCCACGCTGACGTCCAGAATATGCGGCATATGCTCCATAGGCCATACGCTTGCAAGTCTCAGGGCCGTCGAGAGAGCGATGGATGTCAGGGTCCCGAAGAATGCCCAACTGCTGCGCCTTCTGGCCAAACACGGGGAGACTCTGCAGAGCCATGTGCTGCACGTTTTCTTCCTGGCCGCACCTGATTTGTTGGACGTCCCAAGTGTCATACCCCTGACACAATCCCATCCGGAGGTGGTTGGCGTTGCGCTGCGGCTAAAGGGACTTGGCAATGACATGTGCGATCTTGTTGCCGGCCGGACAACGCACCCGGTGAGCCTTGTGGTCGGCGGTTTGAGCAAGGCGCCGAGGAAGAAAGATCTCCAGGCCCTTCGGAACAGCATTGAGGAATGCCTTGCCGATATGGAAGCGGCGGTCGATGTATTCTCGCAACTTGCTTTTCCGGATTTCGTAAGGGAAACCGAGTTTGTCTCGCTGAAAGGAAAGGGCAACTATCCCTGGATAGGCGGTGATCTGGTCTCCACTGACGGCGTTGTAAAGGCCGAGGATGACTACCTGGCCATGACCAATGAATACAACGTGGATTTCTCCACTTCGAAATTCACCAAGCTCAGCAGAAAGTCTTTTGCCGCCGGCGCCCTTGCGCGTTTCAACAACAACTACAAGTTTCTTTGCGAGCAGGCAAAAGAGACGGCCCAGACCCTGGGGCTGTCGCCGGTGAACCATAATCCTTATATGAACACCGTAGCCCAGCTTATTGAATGCCACCATGTGCTGGTTGAATCGATGGAGATTATTGACAAACTTCTGGACAGCGACCTCGAGAAAGTTTGCGCCCCGTATGAAACGACGGCCGGCGAGGGCGTTAGCGCCGTAGAAGTGCCTCGCGGCATTCTTTATCATCACTACAAGATTGACAAAAAAGGGAAGATCGCCAAAGCCAACTGCATCATCCCTACCACGCAGAACAACGCCAATATCCACTACGACCTTGCCGAGCTTGTGACGCAGCAGATCGAGCTTGGCAAAAGCGACGAAGAGGTAACCAGGCTCTGCGAGATGCTTGTCAGAGCCTACGATCCCTGCATTTCGTGTTCGGTCCACTAAATCGGCCCGAGACGGGCTGCCTGTGCTATACCCTATCTGGCGCGGGACACACGAACGGCTTACGGTATTCCCTGTTCAGTATCTTATTGGCCTCGGCGCTGTTGGTGAACACTTCCTTATCGGGATCGAACTTCAGCAGCGGTCCCATCGACATGGGGTACTTGTCCAAATCAACGCCGTTGTCCCTGAAATGCTGGACGGTCCGCTCCAATGTCTCCATGTTGTCGTCGCGGCTCTTGATCTTGTCCAATGCAGCTCTGGCCTGCGTGACGGAGACCTTATTGTTCTCGCCGAGGTAGTAACTGATATTGGCCAGATGCGCTATGGCCGCCGAAAGATGGCCCTGGAAGGCATCGGAGTTGAGGTTCGCGTATTTTCGGCTGCGTACGGCCTGAACGAAGTTATCGAAGTGGTCGCCGCCGCCTTTGAACTCCTTGATCATCGTGCCTTTGAGATCGAACGCGACACAGTGCGTGTATTCCCTCTGGACCAGGACACCTTCAGTTCCGTAGAAGATCACGCCGATCTTGTTGCCCTTTGTGCTGTCGAACAGCTTGTTGATCTGTTCGTCGGCAGAGTTATCGACGGAAAGGCCTCTTGTCTCGAATACCATGCACTTGTCGCCGTAGTCGTAGATGGCTATTTCGGTGTTGGCGGTATCGCCCGCATCGACGTAATTCGGATCCTTGCGTTCAGCCTGATAGCCCAGCCGGCCGCCGTAGGTGATAACGCTGTTGGGATGTCGGTTGATGCCCAATCCCCATCGCGCTATGTCGGCCTGGTGCGGACCCTGGTTGCCCGAGTCGCCGTTGCCGTATAGACGTTGCCAGTGCCAGTCGTAGTGGAACCGTTCGCGGGTCAACTTCGGTGTGGTGTACGGCGCCGGGCCGCTCCACAGACTGAAGTCTGCCTCTTCCGGGATCGGATAATCGCCGAGGGGGCCGATGGATTTTCGCCGCTTGTAGCACAGCCCCCGTGCGAGTTTGACCTCGCCGATGCCGCCGTCCGCGATGAACTTCATAGCGTTCTGGATAGCCGGGTTCGAGCGGCACTGCGTTCCGACCTGGCACATCCTGCCGTATTTCTTTGCGGCGGCCACAAGGGCGGCGCCTTCCGGGATGTCGTGGCTGATCGGTTTTTCAATGTAGGTGTCTTTGCCCGCCTGCATAGCCCATACGCCGCACAGCGCGTGCCAGTGGTTCGGCGTAGCCGTCGTGACTATATCGACGGATTTGTCGTCGAATGTTTCGCGCATGTCCTTGACCCATTTGGGCCGTCGGCCGGTGCGTTTCTCGATCGATTCGCAGCATTTCCGGCCCACCTTTTCATCGATATCGACGATGTAAGCGATTTCGCAATCCTTTCGGCCGGAGAAGGCGCTTATGTGACTGCCGCCGCGGCCATTGCAGCCGACTATTGCGCAAAGGAGCTTGTCGTTGGGGCTGCTCGTTTGCCCTCGGGTAACGCTGCTGATCATCGGTGCGGCCGATACCGCTGCTGCGGCAAATATGGAGTCCTGCAGGAACTGTCGGCGAGTTCGCTTCCTCATGATTACCACTCCTTCAAGATGGCATTTGGCATATAGGAGGCCTGGCCACGAAACCGGGCCTTTCAAGCAGATTATACTATCACAATCTCAGGCGAGCGGCAACAACCTGAATGAGGCGGGAAGAAAAAATAAAAATGCAGCACATCAATGCCGGGCTTCGCACGGCTTCAGAGGGAGTGGATCGTCGAATTGAAGTGCGACATGGCGCAGGAATGGATTGAGCGTATCGACCCGGAGAACGCGGCCGCTGCGCGTGAAACTCATCATTTCCGAAGAATCGTACTCCTCCGAGCATGGGATATCAAACTGGGTGACCAGTTGCTGGCCCACGCTGGGGCAATTCTTTCCGGCATCGCACCTGAACGCCAGACCGCCGCTGGAAACGTCAACCATCATGCCTTTCGCAAGGGCCGTCCTGGAGTCTCTGGCAAACAGAACAGTCCACTGGTAACGCAGTCTTGCTTCTCTTCTTCGGTTGTCGGTCATATCCATGATGAGCTTCCTCACAGGTCTTCTATGAAGAATCGACAGATTCAGCAGCCGGCTTTAGGGGGATTGCTCCGGGGCCAATTTGGCGGTGGTTGCTCTCTGCGTCCTGCGATAATGAACGGCCTGGCGACTCGGCGGAAAACTCCAGGGTCTCCAGCATTTTTTTCCGCACAACTACGGCTTTCTTTGTAGAAAAAGTCTTTTTTATAGGACTTTTATGTTGACAGGGCCTCTCTGAGTTGATGAATTGTATCTTGTATGTAAGGACGCGTGGTGAGAAGGCCCTTTTTTGGCTTCTACCCTGCTTTCCGCCACGGCAAGGCCCCGGTTCGAATGCTCTGGAACAATGAGAGCATAGTTAAGGAAGGTGTATGAACCGAAAGCCGTATTCTGTTGCGAAGGAACGCTCAATGAAGAGAACACATATCTTCACATCCTCAACTGATATGCCCGGCAACAGCTATGTGCGCTCGGATTGCCTCGGATAAGGGCTTACGGGAAAAGTAAAAGTCTAACGGATTGGCGATTAGCCTTAAGATCGGGAGGTGGACAGGGATGACTACTGAAGAACTCGTGCACAGATTTGGCCGGTATTCTTCGTGGCTGTACTACAGGCAATGGCAGGTTTGGGAATTACTGGTGATAGCCGTAGCGGGAGTGCTTGTTCTTATGGCTATGGTAATAACGCGCCGAAAGGCGGTGGTGAAGGTTAGCTGTCTGCCCGAACGCTCGCCGATTATAGGCGTCAGATTGGTCGAGCGAGGCCGAAGCAGGATTGTGATGCACCGCTGGAAAGAGTATTTACTTATCCTCTTGTTCGTTTCCTTGTCGATATTTGCCTTATCGCTGCGAGTCCTGGGGCCTCGTGGCGGCTGGAAGCCAGAACCCGCCAAAGGAGTGGTTGCCGGCAATCTCGGCGGCGCACCGGTTCTCTCCGGCGGCCAGGGAGCTATCGCCGAGGCCGAAGAAGCCGTTGATACGAAGGTCGAGCCGTTCGGTCGTAAGTACGAAGAGTTCTACAACAAGTACAGGAACATGTATGCTTTACTTGCTGTTAGAAATGAGTATGTCGAACTTCCCGGTTTCAATCCGCAGGACGAAAGCAGGCGGTACAAACGCGGCCACGAAGATGCGGGAAGTCAGTTGCCGGACTGGGAAACCGGACAGTACGGCTCGATCCCGCCCAGACGCATAATTCAGATACTTGGTCCCGACGAGATGCTCGTCGCGGGCCTGATTTCGGAGGGCGGACGCCTTGTTCATTTCAGGGGCTGGCTCACGGCAGGACTGAAGAGCGGGCAGGTGTGGCCGTTTGACCCCTACCAGCCCGACCCAAACGAAGAAAGAGAACCGCTTGAGGTTGCAGTCGCAGGTATGTACACGTACAGGACACTCCTCGGGAAATCGATAACTGTCCCATGTGTCGTTCCTCTGAGGCTTTTCCGCGAGGGTATCACGCCTGAACAATTCAGGAATTTGCTGCTGACCAAAGCAGAGCTGCCCGATGACCTGCGGGAATTCAAGTCGGAGTTCCTGGACCGTGAGGCCGCACTTTCGGACGAGAAGCGCCCCATGATAAAGCAGGCAAGATTGTGAGATTCTTCAGGTGTGCCTCATATACTTCACGGGCGTTTTTTTCTTGACGCAAAGATAGGGGGTTTGGTATAAATAGGATTGGCGGGGTTGCAGGAATTGTACGTTTGGAGGTGGATTCTTGCCCTGTCGGTCGGTACCGGTTTTCAAGTTGAGGAGGTGATTTTCAAGCTGTAGGGCGTTTCTCTGTGCAAACATGAACGCAAGCGGTAGAAAAAGGGGGTATTATAGGCCTTTTTAGGAGGAAGAGTATGTGCATGAGATTGAGGGTTTTTGGCTTTCTTCTCGCGGGTTTGTCGCCGGCGGTGCGCGGGCCGACGTGAGATTTCCCACCGCGAACAGATTGCTGATATTGACAAATATGAAGAAGGAGAGAACAAAATGACACACCAATTATCTAAGAAGGTTCTGCTTGGTATTTTCATCGGTTTGTTCCTGATAGCGGTACCAGTCCATGCAGTAAAGAACTTCAAAACCTCCAGTTTCGGCGGAGGGCACCAGGTTTGGTTTGAAGCCGAGGATTACGATGAACGCAATCCGGACACTGCTCAGTATTACCCGGTTGTTGATGCGGCTGATGCATTCGGCAAGGCAATTAACCGCACAGGCGATGCCGGCGGTATGATTCGCTGGACGTTCGATATCAAGACGGCCGGCGGCGTGGGCGGTACATGGTATTTCTGGGCACGACAAATCAATCCAGGCAATACATCGGATTATATGCTCGTGCAAGGAGACCCGGGCGACCCGGCGATTCCCACCGGCCCACCCTTTCCCGGAGGGGATGCGGCAGCTCCGTTCGCCAACGGAGATGACCGAATTTTTGAAGAAAATGTCGGACCTCCCTGGGGATGGGGCAGGTCTGGTCACGAGGAAGGTCATACCAAAGAACTTCAAGACGGCGAGAACACGATGTACGTCTTTCACAGGCAG
>JBDREF010000018.1:0-9044 GCA_043820045.1 Planctomycetota bacterium
CGTTCTTCACTTGTTAATTCAACGATATACTTCTTTTTCATGGTTGGCCTCCTTGCCAAAAAGGGAAGAGGTTGTTAGCTTTTTCCCTCTATCGGCAAGGCGGCTGAAAACCCTGAACAATTATTTCAACTGACCACTAGACCCCGCTGAAAAAGAACTGACTCCAATCAAATTAACTGTCTTTACGCTGCATTGGAATGCCCCTTACGTTGGTCCAGTGTCGATGAGAGGATTCCACGACTCTGTACCCAATCGAGCACTGGCGTATATTGAAAAAAGGCTTGCGATTAAGATCTGGGTGACGTCAGTCATATTTCATCTCGGAATCATGCTTCGTCCAAGGACATTGACAGTCAGGAAGCGATTGTATAGAATTGACCGTTGTTACCCGACCGCACGTCAAATTTTAGCGACAAGCGGGACAATCTCAAGAAGGGTCTCCTGATCAAAACTAAAGGAAAAGAAAATGAAACAGCGGCCATCTCGGCTATCACGAATTGCAGCCTGCAGACCCGATGCCCACAAGAACATATCCCGTCGACAATTCATGCAGGCCGGAGCAGGGATTGCGGCGTTGGGATTGGGCGTCCTGGAACTGCGGGGTGCCGCGGAGAACTCTCCATCCCAGCGTCCGAATATTCTTTACGTCTTCTCCGATATGCAGCGCGCCACATCGCTTGGATGCTACGGCGATCCGAACGTTCGGACGCCGGCGCTCGATGCTTTCGCCGGCCAGGGGGCACGTTTTGACTCGGCCATGTCGAACACGCCGGTGTGCTGTCCCCATCGTGCGTGCCTGATGACAGGCCTTTATAGTCATCACCATGGCGTGGTCAGCAATGGCGTCAATTTCATACGTAAGGCCCGTGGTATCGCCGAGCATTTTCGTGACGCCGGGTACGTGACGGGGTACTCCGGCAAATGGCATATCCCCAACGGATACGGCTCGGAGGATTCGATGCCTTTGGGATTTCCTCGCGGATCCGACCGCAAAAGATTCGGAAAGAGGACGCGTGGTCACTATGTGCGCGTAGCCGTTCGTGACGAAAGCGGGCGAGAAGTTGAAAAAGAGGTGTACAGGCCGACCCTTGTAACAGATGAGACGATAAAGTTCATTGAGAAGCAGAGCAAAGACGCTAAACCGTGGATTTTTTTCGCGTCGTGGATACCTCCTCACGGCCCTTACGCATCCCCCCCGGAATTTCGAAAGCATTACGAGGGCAGGATTAAGCTGCCTCCCAATGTCCCTGAAGGGTTGCCCGAGGAATTTGCCCGTTCGAATCTTCCCGACTACTATGGCATGGTGGAAAGTCTTGATGTGGAGTTCAAACGCATTCTTGATGTGCTGGATCGTTCGGGGGCGGCAAAGAATACCATCGTATGCTACTCGTCGGACCATGGCGACATGATTGGCTGCCAGGGCTACAAGGCGAAACGATGGCCCTATGAGGAATCGGTGCGTGTTCCATTTCTGATCCGCTATCCGGGCGTAATCCGGGCGGGTCAAGTTATCGACGATCCGTTTAGCACCGTCGACGTTTATCCGACGCTGGCGGGATTGGCTGGGATTAAAGCGCCGGGAGGACTTGACGGTCTTGACTACTCGCCCATGCTCAGGGGAGAGGGCAGCAGGCCGCCTCGTGATTATGCGTTCCTGCAGATGATGTATGCCTATGTTCCATGGCCGGGCTGGCGCGCGCTGCGTACGCGCGACTACACGTACGCCCGCACGGCGGATGGGCCCTGGCTGCTGTTCCATACCGCCAAGGACCCCTACCAGATGGAAAATCTCGTTGACGATCCTGCGTCGCAGTCATTATTGAAGCGGATGGATGAGCGTTTGGCTGCCATCATGAAGGAAACAGGGGATTCATGGGAGCGGAAGGCTACTACCGGAGACCTCAAAAACTGGGTGCCTGGCGGTTCCAAGCAGAGGAGCCAGAATCTGGGCGTACCCTGGCCCGGCGGCCAACCGGACGCTTCGGAGTAGAAAAGCGGCGGCAAAAAAAAGATAGGCAGGTGGAAAAAGACCAATAGCATAAGTGGCAGCCAGCGGGCTCGCCGTCTCCGTTCTCTGCAGTGAATTCTGCTACGGTGTGCCAATTTTGCTTGCCGGTTTCTTTAAGTTGCCTGTGGTAGTCTTGTATGCTGATTCAATTATGGTCGGTGCGTTCGGTATCGACGAGGAACTTTGGCCTCCATTGCTTGAAATCGTACAGGACATTATTCTTGTTATATTCTCGCTTGACAATCGGAGCGAAAGGTCATATAGATACTCAAAGTTGTTATTGTTAGCTCGATGGCTTTGTGTATTCGAGCGTTGTTTTGTTCATTCAGTCAGTGCAAGGAGAGCATGTACTATGGCAAGTAAGACCACAGCGAAAACATCTGCAAAAGCAATGACCAAGAGTGAGATCGTATCGGGAATCGCCGATGCGACGGGATTGGCAAAGAAGGACGTCAACTCAGTGTTCGAAGCAATGGCTGCTCAGATAAAGAAGAGTCTCGGCCGCAGCGGCCCCGGTGCATATACCGTGCCCGCCCTGATGAAGCTGGTTGTCGTGCGAAAACCTGCCACCAAGGCTCGCAAGGGTGTCAATCCCTTCACCGGTGAAGACACCATGTTCAAAGCCAAGCCGGCGCGGAATGTGGTGAAGATTCGGCCTCTGAAGAGCCTCAAAGATATGGTCTGATCCGGAAGAGGGTCCTGGTGAATTTCGCCGGCTCGCATCGCATGATCTGTCTTAGTGCTGTCTGCGACTGCGGGGATGTTCTGCCCTGAGGGAGGTCCCAACATCATTAAACGAGATATTGCCCTGGCCGTTATGGTTACCGGCCTATTGGCCCATTCTGCCGCTACGGCCCAAGCCGAAGCCTGGCCTTGCTGGCGCGGCCCGCGCGGCGACGGCACGTGTATCGAAAGAAACGTCCCCACCAAATGGGACCCGGCGGACGCGATCTGGAAGACAGAACTTCCCGGCCAGGGGCATGCGTCACCGATAGTCTGGGGCGACCGCGTCTTGACCGTCACCGCTCTGCCCGCGACACTCGAGCGCGTGCTTCTCTGCCTGGACCGCAACTCCGGAGAGATTCTCTGGCAACAGACCATCGTGCAGGGGCCGCTGCCGAAGATCCACAAGGAGAACAGTCATGCCTCGGGTACGCCGGCCACCGATGGGGAGCGGATCTACGTTACCTTCCGCGTCGGCGACGAAATCGTTGTGGCCGCGCATGACTTCGCCGGCGGTAAGCAGCTCTGGCTGGTCCGAGCTGGGACACATGCCGGCGAGTGGGGTTTCAGCAATGAGCCTGTGCTATTCAAAGACAAGGTCATTGTCGACGGCGACAGCAAGGGCGATTCGTTCCTGATCGCTCTGGGCCGCGAGGACGGCAAGACACGCTGGCGCATCAAACGTGCCAATAAGGGAATCAGCTACAGTGCTCCACTGATTCGGGAGTTGGCCGGCCGTACTCAATTGATCCAGTGCGGCGACCGGTGCGTGGCCAGTTTCGATCCAGACACCGGCGAGCAACTGTGGAAGGTTGACGGCCCCTCGCAGGAATTCGTCGCCACACCGGTTTACAGCGAAAGGGCCGGGCTGGTTTTCATCAGCAGCAGTTGGCCCAAGCAGATCGTGCTCGCGATCCGACCAGATGGCAGGGGTGATGTAACGGAGACCCACGTTGTCTGGCAAGACACAAAGGGGGCCCCTTATGTTCCCTCCATGATCGTAGCGGGCGATTTCCTGCTCAGCATCAGCAATTCCGGCGTGGCATTCTGCTATGAGGCCGCCACCGGTAGGGTACTCTGGCAGGAAAAGCTCGGGCGGCACCACGCATCCCCGGTCCTGGTGGGTGGATTGGTCTTCTTCATCAACGACGACGGCGAGGTGAACGTGATCAAACCGGGTGTGGAGTTCGATCGCGTCGCACAGTATGAACTGGGTGAGTCGTGCTATGCTTCACCGGCTATCAGCGATGGCCAGGTCTTCCTGCGCGGCTTCAAGCATCTCTTCTGCTTCGGCCAGAAAGTCAATTAGATGATGCCGCTCTGGTCGGACTTCTTTTTCGCAGTTCGTCCTTGTACGCCCGTGATCGCTCTCCCACCTCGGTTCACATCTCTCCCGGCTGATCCTGATCGCGTGTTCAGTGAGGCGGCTTGTTGAGAGACCTGGAACGGTAGCCCCCGGATTTGACGACGGTTGTTCCACACAGTGACAATATGCAGGAGCTGCACTTCCATCATCTCTCGCCATCCGCCACCCACGCTGCCAGACTTTTTGCGGCAGCTAAGTATCAATTCGTTTATGTGTAGGAACTCCAAATAGAATCAGAGAAGAACTTTTTCCACTTGAACTGTGCGTCAAGACATTCGAAGCTCACTCATTCTTCTGGCAAAATCAATTCTCATTGGCCTTGACTGTCCTCTCGCTTTTCATTCCATGTATTCGAAATGCCAATACTGACCTCCCTACCGAGCCGAAATCACCTGTCAATTGCAGTGTGCCGGCCTGCCCCGCTGGGACCGTCAGCACTGTCTCAATAAGCTCGCGCTGCATCGGGTCAATGGACAGACTCCAAACCTCTCGATCCAACACCCATGTAGATGGCTTGTCCTTTATCCGGATGGTGCCTTTTACCGGTTCGCTTGCGAAATTGTATGCAAACATGCGCAACAGACGGGGCTCATTGGGATCGATCCTATACTCGTATCCCTGAGACCACGGTAGCGGCTCGACCTTCATATTGGCGATCGATGGCATCTGCGCCTGGAGCACAATCGGACACACCTGAGCCTCTCGCCGCGAAGATCGAACAACCGACGTCAGTTCCACCTCATCGGTCTGTCCGGCAGGCAGGACTACGAATAGAGCTTCACCAGTCAACTCGGGCGGTACTTCAGCCAGCCTGCGTCCAAGGTAGTCAAATGTCGCTTCCTCTGTCCATGACTCGGGCAGCGAGAAGTCAACTTTTGTCTTGCCACGTTGCGGCCAGTCCGCCTTTCTTTCCGCCCAGGCTACCAGGACATCCCGCTCCAGCCCATCCGGCCAAGCCCGAAAAACAATTATGTGCGCATCCTCCTGGCCTGGAACAACCCATCGTCCCAGACACTTCGCCCCGGCCAATAGTCGACCTACCGCCGCCAAAGCGACATAGGCGGGCCGTGGGGTCATATCTTTTCGCAACAATCCAAATTGTATGCCGTTGTGCCGCTCGTAGTAATGTCCCAAAATGAAATGAAAGTGCCGTGTGCTGCCGGCATAGAGACTGGATGCGTAAGATTGTGCGATATACTGGGCCTTGCGTATCTCATCGTCCCACGACTGCTCACACCAAGGCTCAGGGCCGATATACTTGGTCCCGCGATCTGCCTCTGTAACCCAGATCGGTTTGCCGCACGCCGCCTGCCGGGCCGGAGCCCATAGCGACTCATAGTCATGCGCCCACTCATACGTATGGATGTTGTACGTATCGAAGTAAGACCATGCCTCATTGTCGAATAAACCCTGTGTATGCTGAGGCGTCGGCACCGTTGTGTACACATTCCAACAGACCGTGACCGCTGGATCGCCAGCCTTAAAACCCAGGTAGGTGGCCTTTTGGTAGCTGCACATCTCATCGACGGTATGCCCGCCGAACGTGCTCACGTTTGCTTCGTTCCACGGCTCCCACGCATACACTCGTCCTTTGAACCGCTCCGCCATGGCCTTGGAGAATCGATACACATGCCGCAAGTCCCGAGCAAATCGTCCCGACGGATGCTTGCCGTCCAAACCAGTATTCCAGGCCCATTCCGGCGTCGTGTGGAAGACCTGTAGCACCTTTAATCCGTGACGCACATGGACCATGGCCGCCGAATCATACGTGGTGTCGGCGCCTGTGATTGCACCCGGCCCAGGTTCCAAATCATGCCAGGTGAGCCGATCGCGGATCCAATTTACCCCGGCAAGAGCGGCCAATGATGCAAGCCTCGCTTGATCACCCGGCTGGTCCTTGGCAAACCACGCTGTGGCTGAATCTACACACACCGGCGAATCCTGTGGCACCGGCGCTCTAAGCTCCTTCAGTACTGCCGCCGTCGTCCAGTACAGGCAGGAGTGCTGCTCATCCAGGAATTCCACGCGATACCAGCCGACCGGCAATTGCCCTAACCCAATTCGGGAAGGCAAGGCGGCAGAATGTTTAGAGAATATGCCGCTGCAAACCATCCGGCCTCCGTCGTCCAGTGCACGCCAGCTTCGAGTCTCTTTCGGTATCTCGGCCGGAACCCTGGCCCACACCATTTCTGTATCCAGATGGACATTGCCCGGATGATCGGACAGCGGGACAGGTATCCCTCTGTCCACAACGTGCATGTCAATCCAATACGCCGAATCAGTGAACGCCCTGGCGTACGAGCAGGTCCACACGCTGAGAGCCATTACAAGAATAGCGATTTGCATTTTAGCGCCTCACTTTTAGTCGACAAGATCTTGCATGATCCATCCATATTGCGGCCGAACACCTGCCCCTCGTTGATCCACCAGTGTCTCCGGAACTACCGCAAATGATACCACAATGGCCAAGCGGCGGCCAGAGGGGCTAAACGAGGTATAACCGAGTTGATACCGAGCACGGGGTGAAGGCAGCAAGGGCCATTCAGAGACTTATCGACAATGGTGAAGACTCTATAAGGGTCAGACAAAACTGAGGTCAAACTGACGCCAGAGCAGATTTCACGCCACATTGGGGGAGCCAAATAGATGTTTATCGAAGGGCAAGTACTTATAATTTCATCACTTACACGTAATCGGGGTGATAGGATTCGAACCTACGGCCTCCTGCTCCCAAAGCAGGCGCTCTAGCCAAGCTGAGCTACACCCCGATAACTTGAATATCGCCGCCGGATGTCTGTTATCCGATTTAGTTGTCGCAACGACCACACAAAACACATCACCAGATTATTCTACACGAAGCGCACCTGCATTGCAACACAGATTGCCCGTTCGGTTCCGGTCTTCCGGCGGCATCAGGTGTGATAGTCGGCGTTGATCTTAACATATTCGGCGCTCAAATCGCAGCCGTAGCAAAAATCGCTCATCTTGCCCGCGCCCAAATCCACCGTTATCGTATGCTCGGTCTGCGAAATAACCTTGCTCGCCAGCTCCGGATCAAACTTTGCCGGAGCACCGTTCTTGAAAACGCTTATCTGCCCAAGCTTGCAGGACAACTTGTCGGGGTTCATCTTCACCCCAACCGAACCGACGGCGCATATAATCCTGCCCCAGTTGGGATCGCCGCCTTGGACGGCACACTTGACAAGCGGATAGTCGGCTATCGCCCTGCATGCTCTTGCCGCATCGCTCTTTGTGGCTGCCCCTTTGACCACCACCTTGAACATGCGTGTCGCGCCTTCGGCGTCAAGCGCCATCTGCCGGGCCAAATCATCGCATAGCTCGCTCAATGCCTTAGCGAATTTCCTGTATCGCGGGCACCGGCTGGTAATCGGCCGATTCAGAGCAAGACCAGAAGCGAGGATAATCGCTGTATCGTTGGTGCTCTGATGGCCGTCAACGGTCAGCCGGTTGAGCGAATTGTCGATAGCGGTCTTCAAGGCGCTCGCCAGCAGCGGCTTGCTTATGACGATATCCGTAGTGACAAAGCAGAGCGTGGTTGCCATATTCGGTGCAATCATGCCGGCCCCTTTGGCCGCGCCGGCTATGGTGACCTTGGCGCCTGATATTTCCAGTCGGCGAACCGCCTGCTTGGGCTTCGTGTCCGTGGTCATGATGGCCCTTGCGAAACTCAGGCCCGCTTCGGATGAAGTTGAAAGTCTTGCCGCCGCCATCGAAATACCCGAAACCACTTTGTCAATCGGCAACTGCTCGCCGATTATGCCCGTGGAAGCTACAAGTACGTTTCGCGCCTCGCAGTTAGCGGTAAGCGAGGCCGTCTCGGCGCACATCCTGATTGCGTTTTTCAGTCCGAGTCGGCCAGTGCAGGCATTAGCGTTGCCGGAATTGACGACGACCGCCGAAACAACAGGGCTTTTTACATGCTGCCGGGAGACCTCCACCGCCGCTGAAACAATTTTGTTGGTCGTAAAGACCGCAGCCGCTTTCGCGCCGGTCGGGCAGACAAGCAGTCCCAAATCAAACCTGCCGGACCTCTTGACCCCACAGGACAGACCTGCCGCCAAAAAACCCTTGGGCGAAGTAACCGTTTTATTTGCCATTTGCATCTTCATGGACGGGCAGATTATCAAAAGAACAGGCACGCTTCAAGCAAATTGTGCCTATTGAAAAATCAGTAAGGCGGGGGCGCTTTACTACCTCTATCAGACCCCACCGACAGGTCCTATAACTATTCGAGATAAACTCTCCCGTTTCTCAACACTCCGACGGAGGGCAAAGATGAGCTTTCGTGCCTTTTGCCTTCATTGCCGCCGACTTTTGGCTACTTACGTGCGCCTTTACAACCGATATCTTAACTATTAATATAGTCGTTATTTGAATTGGGAATCACGGTATGGACAAGCAAGGTCCCGAAGTCTCGATAGTCGTCCCCGTACTGGATGAGCAGGATAACATCGGCCCGCTGTACGAGCAAATCACGCAGAGTCTCGCCGACGGGCACACCTATGAGATACTGTTCGTGGACGATGGCAGCAGCGATAACAGTTTCGAAGTGTTGAGGCGGCTGCAGAACTCCGATGTCAGAGTCCGGGTCATTCGCTTCCGCAAGAACTTCGGCCAGACCGCCGCACTCAGCGCCGGCTTCACTCACGCCCGAGGGGACATTATCGTTGCAATGGACGCCGATCTTCAAAACGACCCGGCGGACATCCCCAAAATGATCGCAAGGCTCGACGAAGGATTTGACGTTGTGAGCGGGTGGAGAAAGAAAAGGCACGACAGCACATTGACGCGACTGCTGCCCTCCAAGGCTGCCAATTGGTTGATTTCCGCAATTACCGGCGTTAAGCTCCACGATTACGGCTGCACGCTAAAGGTATATCGCAGCGAAGTGCTGGCCAAGACGAAACTCTACGGGGAAATGCACCG
>JBDREF010000019.1:0-2113 GCA_043820045.1 Planctomycetota bacterium
GCGAGGAAAAGCAAGGGCGGTGCCGGTCCATGGGGCAGCGGAAATGGCCGGCGACGCCCTTGCCTGAGCGCGGCAAGGGAAAAATGCAGGGACCGTGACAGGGCTGGAGCAGAGGAAGGCCCGGGCGCGGTCCCGGCAGCGGGGCTTGTGTGGGGCGGGCGGGCGTGCCGTGCCCCTGGGGGGGATGCAGGGGGGACGGAGAAAATGCAAGGGGCGTGACGGCCATCCGTCAGGTGGCCGGCGCGCGCCTTGCGTACCACTTCCTTCCTGTTATCCACAAACCGTTGTCCTCGAAGAAAATGCTGGACTTCAACCCGTAATCATTGATATTGTTTCCTGTGGGTGTGAAAAAATTGTCAAGAGATTAGTGTCATTTTAGAATACTTAGAAAGGGATAGGGGAAGCCGGTAGTCCGCGAGTGCAAAGACAACAGATAAATGGTCATTGCGTAGAGCCCTGAAGATTCCCGTGGGGCGTGGAGTTATCCGGAAACTTTAGAATAATTTGTTAGGCCCCCAAGACACTAACCGCGACGGCCGGAGACCCAATACCGATGAACGAATGGAATCATGATGCATAGACGGATCAATGCGGACAAGCCGCACCTCTGGAAGACCGACATCGCGGCTTCCGTTGACCAGTTCAACCAGTGGTTCATGCGCTTCGCACCCGAGGCGTTTCGCTCGACACGCGTCAAAACTACCGGGCATGTCAAAGCCGCGTTGCTCGCCACCAAAGACCTGCGCAATATCGACGCCGCCACGCTCAAGGACACTCCGAGTGCGCTGTCAACGCTCCGCATGTGTACGGCTCCGCCGCTGGCCGTGGACCGCTTGATCGGCCTGGCCGACGCGAGCAAGAACCTCGTCGGTCGGATGGAAGATGGCAAGCTCCCGACCAGGATGAATGCCGCCGACTTGAATGCGGAGTTGACCAAACTCTGTCGCATCATCTCAAGGCTCCTGGACCGTGACATCTTCCCGTGGTTGGACGCCGTGAAAGACCCTACCGATCACGAACGCGACCGAGCATCAACGATCGTCGCTGACCGCTTATGCAGTGCCGTGGCAAACCCGATCGTCCGCAACGCTCAGGAACAGCGGCAACTCAAACTCGTGGGCGATTGGCTCGACGCCCGAGGCTACCGGAAGCAAGGCCATCCCAGTGGGAAGCCGCTGACCGAAATGGAAGCCGCGACGTACACATTCCGCATGAACCTCGCGGTCGGCAAGGCGCTGAAGGTGAACATCCCAGTTGACGTGGTGATTCAGCCCAAGAAGCGCCGTAAGGATCGGCTGCCGATCCTGATCGAAGCCAAGTCGGCGGGCGACTTCACCAACACCAACAAGCGGCGCAAAGAAGAAGCCACAAAGATCCACCAGCTTCAGGCTACCTATGGTGAAAGCGTGCCGTTCGTGCTGTTTCTCTGCGGCTACTTTGGCAGCGACTACTTGGGCTACGAAGCCGCCGAGGGCATTGATTGGGTCTGGGAACATCGCATCGACGACCTTTTGAAACTGGGGCTTTGAATCGCATGATCGCTTACGAGGACAACTTGATTGAATCACGGCGGCAAGCAATTCAGGCGGACATGGATACGCGCAAGTCGGCAGCGGAGAGGAATCGTCTTGGGCAGTTCGCAACGCCTAATGCCCTCGCTGTCGATATCGCTCGCTATGTCCAATCAGTCCTCGGCCAGACCAAAGAAAGTATTCGTTTCGCCGACCCTTCGATCGGCTCGGGCAGTTTCTTTTCGGCGGCGCTCACTGTCTTCGGCTCCAAGCGAATCAGCAGCGCCGTCGGGGTCGAGCTCGATCCTGCATTCGCCGACGCCGCCCGCAATCTGTGGGCCAATGCCGGGCTTGAGGTTGTGCGCGGCGATTTCACACGAGTCGTTGCTAACGGCTCATGCACACCCGCGCCCAATGTCATCTTGGCGAACCCGCCCTACGTCCGACACCATCACATGAGTCGAGAGGACAAGGAACGCCTCCAAGGCCTCACGTTCAAGATGACCGGGGTTGAAGTCAACGGCCTTGCGGGTCTGTACGTCTACTTTCTTTTGCTCGCCACGGCGTGGATGGAAGACGGTGGGATCGCCGCGTGGCTCATC
>JBDREF010000020.1:0-5303 GCA_043820045.1 Planctomycetota bacterium
CTCGCCATGATGACAAACCTCGTCCCGTGAAAGGTTATTGTCGTCGCCTGATCGTGCATTCTACGAGCGGGTGACATCGACGAGGAAACCAATACGCCCGGCAGGATTCGAACCTGCGACCTTCGGTTTAGGAAACCGACGCTCTATCCTACTGAGCTACGAGCGCTCGACTCATAAGTTGTTGCAGTCTAACACCTTCGCGCATCGATTGTCAATCCTTTTAAATCCCGAACGGCATCTCATGCCAAACGCATGCCGAAATCATTACTCATCACCGAGACGGTAACTGCTCCGAATAGCTTCCTGAAGACGAGAACGTAAGCGTTACACAAGGTAACAGCCCGACGGAGATTCAGCCGTTCGCAGCGCAGACAGAAATCGTTACATAATCTTTCCGGAAACGACGACCTGCAATCCTGCATCGACGGCAACCTCCAGCACCAGATAAGCGGCAACGTGGACTGGGCGCTGAAGACCTATACCGTCAACTCCGGCACTCACACGCTCAAGTGGCGATATGTCAAGGATAGCAGCGGCTCATCCGGAGCCGATCACGGCTGGGTGGACTTTATCCAGTGGACCGGGGCCACTCAGGCGCCGGATCCGGCGAACTGGGACGAGATTAAGTATAAGCACGATGTGGCCGGCCGTCGCGTGGAAAAGAAGGTGGACGGCTACACTACCCGGTACGTCCGTGACGGGGACCACATAATCGCCGAATACGACGGCAATAACAACCTGCTCCGCAAATACATCTACGGCCCGGGCATCGACCAGCCCGTCAGCATGATAGAGGTGGACGACAATAATGCAGCCTACTACTACCACTTCGACGCCCCGTTCGACTACGCTCAGGGCAGGCTTTGGGCTCGGTGGTGGCCCTGAGCGATTCGACCGGCGATACCGTCCAGACCTACGAATACAGCGTATATGGCGAAGTCTCCGCTTCGGACCCCAACCACCCGAACCCCTACATGTTCGCCGGCCGCCGTTTCGACATAGAAATAGGCCTTTACTACAACCGAGCAAGATACTACAATCCATATATAGGCCGGTTCCTCCAGATCGACCCGGTCGGTTACGAAGCTGGCATGAACTTGTATACATACTGCGGCAACAATCCTGTCAGATTCGTGGATCCATCGGGTCTTGAGCCAGAACCGTGCCCTATTTGTGGCAATCCGGAAGGTAGTTGTTCTGACCTGTACATCGGTTCAGACCCTTGCTGGGCAGAGGTAACCGGCAGTATCATGACGTTACCTTATCAGTTAGACCCAAGGAAGGTTTCCGTGATAAAGAATCTCAATAATTATCTTGATTGGGTCACAGGGATTAAGGGCTTAAAATTCAAAGGTGGCATAGCCCTCAATCTTTGGCAGCAAGATTGGGCCAAGATCGCCGGAAAGGTGACCAATCCCGCGAGGCACATGGTAAGTCAGTATCTGCAATTCATGAAAAGTCTCACCGAAGTCATCCCCGAAATGATGAATACAACCGCTTGGAGAGGTTTTTTTGAGGTCCAAATATATAGATGGAAAAGGGACAAGGACGGAAAAATAGTGGAGGAGGACGGCCATAGAGTCAAGGAGGCGGTTGATAAACCATATTGGGTCGAAGTTATTAATATGAGAGGACACACGCCTGGTGGGGGATACCTCAACATACAAGATGCGTATCGAGCAGCGGTGAGGGGCAGGAACTTTTGGTACTGTTCTAAGCTGGGACGGCCCGAACCTCGTGGTTGGTACAGCGAGGATGAAGGGGGCGGCCTGGGCTTCTATGGGCAAGAGTTCAGGTGGGAAGGTGTTGATGTGCCCGAATTCGGATACTGAACCATGGCAATGTTTCCATTGAACAAAAACAATCCGACTTAATCTTCTTTCAGAAAGGATATCTATGAGTAACATAAACAGGGGTAATTCGATGAGGAGCTTGATAAGGAAGATCATTTGCGTAGGATTTGTGTTTGTGCTTATGCCAGTCGTGAGTGCAGCACCTGAAGACGCAAACAATGCGGCTCTGCTGTACTATCAGGCGTTCTTGCTTTGTCCCGATCCAGATAGTATCCTTGACAAGCAAGAGGACCCACGTGCAGTGTATCAGCGTAGTGCCTCCGTGGAGGATATTGCGCAGTACACAGAATATGCGGAAGACTATCAGCATGTCATTCAACTTGTAAGGACCGCCACCAATATACAACAATGCATCTGGTCAATACCAGATCAACATGGTCCTGAGGTCCGTGCGGAGCGATGGCGAGCGATCAGATCTCTTAAGTTCCTAATAGGCGCTAATGTGCGCGTTCTCGCTTATGATGGAGATTACAAGTCCGCGTTGTCCGACAGTCTTATCCTGCGACGGGTCGCGAGGCACCTCGCTGACGATACTGCTGAAGGAATTTATTATTCCATTCCCTTGGTCGTGGAGAGGTCGAGCCTGTTGTGTCTGAACCGTGTCTTGGATATTATGCCCGCGGACGATACGATACTGAAGTGGCTGAGGGATCAACTTGCTGACCAACCACCGGTGTCTGAGCCGTTTTCTGGGAAGATGACGGAGGATTTTGAGTGGCAAATCCGTACTATACGAACAAAAGGTCGAGCCCTTCTGTCAAACCTGAGACTGGAACTTTCAAAGAAGGAATCGAACGAGAAACAGAGGCAGAAGATTCTCGATTTTACGGATGAAGAACTTATTGCACAGATTCGCGAACCATATGCAAAGTATTTAGATTCTTCTCTTGCGGCACTGAAGAGGAATAGGCCATATGAAGAGACATATACTGAAATTGAGAGGCTAGCCCAGGAATACTGTGCACACGCCAAAGACAATCCTATAATTATTCTGACACTGCAAGGAAATGCTGAAATGTGGTCGCGCTTATATGCGGTTCGTGCTGTTCACCTCGCCCGGTTCAATGCCGTCAAGGCCGCAATAGAAATATATCTGCATAAGGCGACAACTGGCCAGTTGCCTAAGACACTACCCGATGGTTTGCCAAAGGATCCGTTAAGCGGGGGCAACTTTGAATATAAGATCACCGAGACAGGTTTTACACTACGCAGCAGCAGTTACGAAGCCAAAGATATTAAAAAGTACGATATACCAGAGTATGAATTTAAGGTACAAGAATAAAGTGAAATCAACATCCCAAGTCACTAACGAGGGTGCTAGGGACAAAACCTATTATTCGTCAGCCTGATACATTAGTTTGTTTTCTGAAAAAGGGTAATTTTCTCAACGAAACTAAGGACAACTACGAATGGCGGTTCCTTAAGCAACATGTCAGGCTCTCTACTGTGTTCTTGTCATCCTCAGAGACGGGTAATGTTTACGTTCTCGGCGAACAGCTCGCATCGCCATGTTAGACCACCGTGCAGTCGGCAAGCTCCACGACGCTGAAGTTCTGGTGGAAGGTCTCATCAGCGGAGTACAGCGGCTACCTCAAGTTCTATATCGACGGCAACTTTCAGCACCTGATTACCGGCAATGTGGACTGGACGGAGAAGACGTATAACCTCAGCGCCGGCACCCATACCCTCAAGTGGCTTTACATCAATGACATGGACGAAGAAGGCGAGAACTGCGGCTGGGTGGACTTTATCCAGTGGACCGGGGCCACTGAGGCTCCGGACCCGGCGAACTGGGACGAGATCAAGTATAAGCACGATGTGGCCGGCCGTCGCGTCGAAAAGACGGTGGACGGCTACACCACCCGGTACGTCCATGCCTGTGGTGAGCGAAGTCGAATCCAACGGCGACCACAGAACAGTAGGTCCCTCGACTACGCTCGGGACGCCTGCGCGCGCACGGCACCGCCGGCGTGCTCGGCGAATACGACGGCCATCCACAGGACGGCTCAGGCCGCAACAACCTGCTTCGCAAGTACATCTACGGCCCTCTTGTGAATCAGGACCCTCGAACGTAGTGCAGCAGTATCTGATCCGTCTTGTGCAGTCTTCTGCAAGCCTCTCTTGCTATGTTGAGAATCAGGATACTGAACAGTTCGAGATCCGACTTTAACAACGACAGCAGAGTGTTTCGCGACAACACGAGCAGCTCAGTATCTTCGACGGCTATAGTCGTGGCGGCGTGCGACTGGATACCAACCACCGACGTCTCACCAAAACACTCGCCTTCCTTGAAAACCACAAGTTCCAGAGGTGTCTGCTCCGCACCGATCACGAGCTTCACGCGTCCCGACATCACGATATAGATATAGCTCGGCTGGTCGCCTTCGGCAAAGACCCTCTCCCCCGATTTATAGCGGACCCTTTCAAGGAACCCAACGAGCTTACGGAGTTGTTTGTCCGAAAGCCCGGCAAAGATGGAAATCTCATTCAAGATAGGCAGAATATCGTTGATATCCGGAGGCCGAAGCAATTGCCCGCCTCTGCAAAGTTTGTTTCCTTCGTCAGACATGGCCTGTCCCATATGTATAATCAGGAGTATCGAGAGTATTATGCCCGAGGGAAAAGACCTTGTCCACAAGAATCCCATTGCGCTGCTGTGAAAATCACGATGGGACCCAAACAAGCCTGCGGCCTATGCGCACCGACAAACACTTCAACGTCACCTTTTTCTTCTATACGCCGTCCGATTATGGTGCTAATATGAATGTTGAAGTTTCAGTTTAGAATCTCGCCGGTCCCGACGGAAAGGGCGGATTTGCCACACGGTTCTTATATGGATGTAACGAACAAAACCGGCAAAGTATTAAAGAAGCAACCTATAATGCGGCGGGTTCTGGTCGCGATGCTTCCGTGTGTGGCGGGGGCCGTCTATTTCTTCGGCTGGCGCAGCCTTATTGTAGTGGCGTGGGCGGCAGTAGTCGGCTTTGTCGTCGAGCTGATTTTCACCCGCAGCCGCCGCGAGCCTGTAAGCGAAGCCATTTTCGTAACAACCACCATATTTGCGCTGATCATGCCTCCGACTGTCCCCTGGCACGTTCTGACGATAGGAACCATCTTTGCCGTCATGTTCGCCAAGGAAGTCTTCGGGGGCTTTGGGCGGAACATTTTCAACCCGGCGATGGCGGGCAGGTGCTTCGTTTACGTCTGCTTTCCCGTGGCGCTGACGGGGACATGGGCACCCGCGGCGTCCGGGCCGTGGGGGGCCCTGGGCAACTGGACGACCATTTCGAGAGAAGATGCCGTCACGAGCGCCACGCCCATGGCGCATCTCAAAGCGGGCAGGATAGTCCTGAAGCCGGAGGCGGGTACTGCGGGAAGTATTCCCCACGACATCCCTGAAGGTCAGATCATTTCAGTCAAGAAACGAACCTTCCTGAAAAGCCTCATCTT
>JBDREF010000021.1:0-10112 GCA_043820045.1 Planctomycetota bacterium
GATCGGCTATGAGCGTCGGTGAATCGTAACACGGAACACCCTTGAAAACATGCACTTCATCTACTTGCGAATGTACCTCTTCCGGAATTTCGTAAACCATGCCTGTCCGTAAATCGACGTAAACCGGCTTTTCGAACCGGACATCTCTGAAAACCAAGTCAACCGGGCTGGCGGTATTGTCGTCGGAAGGAGTTTCAGCGTCAAACCAGACCGTTATCAGATTCAGTCCGGATTTACGATTCTTATAAGCGAAGACCGAAAGAGAGCGTTCGGTATCAGCCTTGTAATCAAAGCTTTCCACTCGCACGAGATTATCGTCGAAAATACCGGCGATATTTCGGACGGCGTAGTATGCAGGCTTGGCGTATTCGACCGTCTGATCTTCTCTTGACTTCAGCAATCCTTTGGCATTCATCTCGTCCGGGTATTTCATGTCCATGATGGAAAAGTAAGATGACTCGATATCACGGCCGAGGTCGCCAAGCAGACGCCTCAACGCCCATTTGGACTGGGAAAGTTCCGTCCAATCGTAATCGCGCAGGGCTTTGGTCTTGCGTCGCATGGAAGGACAGCCGTTCTCCCCCTGGCGAATCTTAATGCGAGGTGAGAATTGCTTGACCGCCCGTCGCAGTTGCTCAACAGCTTCATAGCTCTTGTCCGGATTATGATTGTAGGGATGGTAAGTAACCTGGTCTATCAAGGCGAGTTTGCCCTCCTCCCGGGCGATTTCGAGAACATCCGTCACGAATTTGACATCCACGCCTGCCGTTGACATTGCGAGAATTCGGGCGCGAGGCTGGAGCATCCTGATCTGCTCTGCCGTGTGGAGCATGAACTGAGCATAGTCGCGGGCGGCACTCGTGCTGCGAAGATTCGGTTCGTTCCATATCTCCCACTCGTCAACCACCTCCACGTAACGACAAACGACGGCCCGCACCCAAAGCGTCCAGGCCCGCAGAGACTTCTGGCCCTTGGGTATTGCGGCTCCGAGCCGCTCTCCTCCCCCGTCGGAGTACAGGCTGTTGCCGTAACACAGGCAAATCCAGGGCTCGACACCGTGGGCGTGCATGTCAAAGACGATTTCATCGAGCCAGGCAAAGCCATACGTTCCTTCGGCCTTCTCCGTCTTGGCCCAGCCGGCCTGAAGCCGGGCCTTCTTAACGCCAAGAGGCCCGAGATAATCCTTCCATTCGGCGTAGATTGTATAGTCCCGGTCCATGGTCTCGGCGCCGACCGACCAGTTGGACGACTGAATCTCTTTTGCGTGCCGCGGCCGGACTTTACCGATCTGCCTCCACGGGATGTCCTGCGACTGCACCTGAACAGCCACCCCAAGGAGAAATGCAATTCCAAGCAAGACAATGTTCTTCATGCTCGCACACCTTCTTCATAAATCAGACTTCAGAATTTCGTTTATACTATCAGATTTGCGGCCGAAGCACTAACCCCCCAATGCACAAATCCCTCAAAAAAACAGCCGAGAGAGTGGTAATTTTCCATGGACATGGTATATTGATGAAACGCCAGAGGGGCAGATTTAGACGAACGTAGGGGCGATCATGGACAAACGACGTGCTTTCACATTGATGGAACTGCTGGTAGTGATTGCTATCATCGCACTGCTTCTGGCCATACTGTTGCCGGGGCTGCACCGGGCCAGAAAGCAGGCAAAAGCTGTTATATGCAAGCACAGTCTCAAGCAATGGGGGCTTGCAACGACCCTGTATGCCGCAGAGTGGGATGATAAATTGTGGAGAGAGTCGTATCCACAGGGCGATTCTGCACCGACCACACCCGGAGACTGGATGGCTCTGCTACAACCCTATTACCAGGATGTGGACGAGATTCGATGCTGTGCGGCGGCAACCAAGCCCTCGGTGGACTATGAAACCAACGAGATGCGCGGCGACCTCGACCATACATGGGGAAGGCCGGGGGAAGCGTCGGAAAGTCCATCAAAGGACTTTATTTCCAAGGGTACGTACTGGGGCAGCTTCGGCCTCAACCGGTGGGTGACCGATCCACTGAACAATGATGAAAAGTACTGGAAATATACCTCGGTGAAAAACGCCGGTGAGATTCCGGTATTCGTGGATTCCGCCCACTGGCATCTCAGGCCTCGACATGACGATATCTTGCCCACCAAGCTGCTTATAACATTTAAGGATTTCCCGGAGAACGGAGTAGGCGGCACCGACACATGGCGCGCTTTTTTGGATCGGCACAACAAGGCAATACACGGCTGTTTCCTGGATGGGTCAGTCAGCAAGATGCCTCTGTGGACTCTGTGGGATTACAAATGGCACCGCAACTCAGAAAAGCAATGGCTTACAAGGGCAAATTTCCCGTTCCTACAGTGACTTACTCTCGACCGGCAAATTCATTGTCAAGGATGAACAATACAACAGGAAAGGTGTGTTTACCATGAAGGCTCGAACGTTCACAGTCAAAACGCTTATGTTGTTCTTAGTGTCGATTTGTGTCGCACTGGTCCTCGGACTCTCTCCGGCGAGACAGCCCGAAGTGATCATAGTCCAGGACGAGCTTCCTCAGATGGAAGTTCTGGCGAAGTTCCTGCGAGAAAAGGGCAACCTCTCGGTGACCATTACAGACCAGAAGTCTTTCCCCGAGGACCTGTCTGCATATCAGGCGGTTATCGTTTTTATCCACAAAGACCTTGAGGAAAAGACAGAGAAGTCAATTATCGATTACACCATGAACGGCGGCAAGCTGATATGCCTGCATCACTCCATAAGCAGTAAGAAGGCCGAGAACAAGTTCTATTTCGATTTACTCGGGATGAGACTGGACAAGGGACCAATGGAAGCAGGCGGGTATAAATGGAAGGCCTCCAGCTGGTCATTAGTCAATCTCAACCAGCAGCACTTTATCACAAATTCCGGAGTTAACTGGGACCGCAAAACCATATATACACCTTCGGACTATCCAAGCACAGAAGGAGTATATCCGAGTATTGCCTTTAAGGAAGATTCGGAAGTCTTCGTCAACCACAAATTCACAGACGGCCGGGAGAAGGTAGTACTTTGTGGAATCATCTATCATGACACCGAAACCGACAAAACCTACATGCAGGACAGAGGCGCATGGATCAAGAAACAGGGCAAAGGAACCATATTCTATTTTATGCCTGGACATACCGTCTCGGACTATGAGAACACGAATGTCACCCAAATAATTCTAAACGCCGTAAGAATGTCGGAAAGGTAAGTGTGTAACTTTGGTCAATCTCCACCACAACAAGGTCAGAGCGATAGTGTACGCGATGCTTTTCATCTTGCTGTTTTCTTCTCCGCTGTTTTCGACCGACGGCGTTTCTGGCGACGATAAGAGCACTTTGCTCAATCCGCCCGAGCAGGCGTGGTTTCCGAAGGCTCCCGTGCTGCGGCGAGCCGATGGGCCAGCCGTCGAAGTTTCTGACGTCCAGGAGTTGATCCGGGCGATAGAGCAGGCCGAGCCGGGTCAGACTATACTTCTGGCAGACGGCCACTACATGATGCCCCGCTATGTCCAGATTGCCGCCGACAACGTGACATTGCGCGGGGCATCTGGGCGCCGTGAGTGGGTGATCATCGACGGGGCAAAAAGCCGGCATGGAGAGCTATTGGGGATTACCGCCTGCTCCGGAGTTACGATAGCCGACCTGACTATCCAGAACATCAGATTCAACGGTTTCAAAATCAACTCCCAGACGAACGTTCAGAGACTGACTATCTACAACTGCATAATTCACAATATCTGGCAGCGCGGCGTCAAGGGAGTGAAGGTGCCGGAAGAGAACCGCCAGGCCGTTCGTCCGAAGCAATGCCGGATCCAGTACTGCCTGTTCTACAACGACAGGCCGAAACGCCTCAGCGACGATGAGGGCGATATTGCAGATGGTAATTACGTCGCCGGTATTGACGTAATGTATGCCAAAGACTGGGTCATCAGCGACAACGTATTCGTGGGCATTCAGGGCAGGACATACGAAGGGCGGGGCGCCGTGTTCATGTGGCACGATTCGGAGGATTGCCTGATCGAACGCAACATCATTATCGACTGCGACGTCGGCCTGCAGCTCGGCAACCCGCACCGTGCTGAAGGAACTCAGTATCATTGTGTGCGCTTCATAGCCCGAAACAATTTCATCACCAGAGCGCCCGAGGCGGGCATTGTGATTGTTTACACCAAAGATTGTAAGATTCTCAACAATACTATTCACGATCCCCAGAGCCGGTTGCAACGGCTGATCCGCACGGTTTTCACGAATGACGGGCTTCTGATCGCTAACAACCTGATAAGCGGACCCGGAATCAGAAACGAGTCCGACAGCGTGGTCGAATTAAGTAACAACCTTATCAAAGACCTCACCAATGCCTTCGTCGAGCCAGAACGCGGAAACCTGCATCTGACGCACGCCGCAACCGAGGCAATCGACAGAGGCATCGCACTGGAAGAAGTCTCGGACGATATTGACAGGCAGCCGCGTAGAGCCAAACCGGATATTGGCGCCGACGAGATTATTGTACGAAACACGCTGGAGCTGCGTCGGGCAATCACGAATGCCAAGCCAGGCACGACCATTGCGCTGGAACCGGGCGTCTATGAAGGCGGCATCTATCTTAGCGGCATTTCGGGCGCCGACAAAGCCCCGATCACCATCGAGGCAGCCGACCCGAACGACCCGCCGGTTTTCTCAGGCGGCGGCCAGGCGATGCATCTATCCGACTGCAACTACATTATCCTTAGAAACCTCAAGGTTAAGGGCTTTCCTTCCAACGGTATCAATATCGACGACGGAGGCTCGTACGAAACCCCCGCACACCATATCACTTTGGAAAATCTGACTATTCTTGAGACCGGTCCGAAAGGAAATCACGATGCACTGAAGATGTCAGGGGTGGATCATTTTGTCGTTCGAGGCTGCCATTTCGAGGGCTGGGGCGGATCCGGAATCGACATGGTCGGCTGTCACCACGGTATCGTTGAGGACTGCACTTTTGTAGGCCGCGAGGGTTTTGAGCAGTCCAACGCCGTTCAACTCAAAGGCGGCACAGAGTACATTCTGGTGCAAACGTCGTTATTTAGGCATGCCGGCCAGCGGTCGATCAATCTGGGAGGAAGTACTGGCCTGCAATTCTTCCGCCCTGAGGTCGGAGATTACGAGGCCAGAAATATAACCATCGCAGGCAACAGATTCGTCGGGAGTGTCGCGCCGATTGCCTGGGTAACCGCCGACGGAGGGCACGTGCATCACAATACCATCGTACTGCCGCAGAAATGGATACTGAGGATATTGCAGGAAACAGAAGATTCTAAGTTCAAGCCATGTCACGCCGGCATCTTCGAGAATAATCTTATCATATTTGATTCGCGAGTCGATGTTTTCGTAAACGTCGGATCCGGCACCGCCCCGGAAACGTTTGTGTTCCGGCATAACGCGTGGCATGATTTGAGCAGCGGCCGCAAGCCTTCGTTGCCTACCGCCGAAAGCGACGCGATTTATCAGGTCAATCTCGACACGGGTCAGGACGTTCTGAATGATGGAAGAATTCGCCTCAGCGGCGAACAATTAAAAGACATAGGGTCTGAAGGTTACAAGCGGAACTAACAGTGAAAATAGCCAGTTATAATGTCAACTCTTTGAGAGTTCGCCTGCCCGTAGTGCTTCGGTGGCTGACTGAACATCAGGTGGATGTGCTTTGTGTACAGGAGACAAAGGTTCAGGACGGCGATTTTCCGAGCGAAGCGTTTGACAGCATCGGGTATCGCTACGCTTTCAAAGGCCAGAAAAGCTACAATGGTGTAGCTATTCTCAGCACGCATCCAATCGAACAAACGGAGTATGGCCTCCACGACGAGCCGAAAGACGAAGCTCGCCTGATCAAGGTGCGGATTAATGGTATCTACATAGTCAATACCTACGTTCCACAAGGCGAATCGCCCGACTCCCTGAAGTTTCAATACAAATTGCAGTGGTTTGGCCGCCTGCGCAAATTCTTCGAGCAGAATTTCGGGCCCGAAGACCCCGTGCTCTGGGCCGGCGACCTGAACATTGCTCCTGAGCCGATAGATGTATACGAGCCGGAAAGGCTGCTGGGACATGTGTGCTTCCATCCGGATGTGCACAAAGCCCTGAGAGAAGTGATGGATTGGGGATTCGTGGACGTATTTAGAAAGCACTGCGACAAAGCAGGTGAATACACATTCTGGGACTACAGGTTCAGAGACTTCTTCAAGCGCAATCTTGGCTGGCGACTGGACCACATAATGGCCACTGCCCCCTTAGCCAAACGGTGCTCCGCGTGCTATATAGACAGAGAACCCCGCGCCGCCGAGCGACCGAGTGACCATACACCCATCGTCGCCGAATTCGGCCAGCCTTAGTGCGTCAAGAGCCTGCTTGTCGCTATCTATCGACGACCTGCTTCAGGACGAACGGCTCGAAAAGCCCGTAGTCGAGCGTATGATATTGCCCGCCGGGCGGGCCGGTCTGGGGCCCCTTCTGGAACATCCCGGGCCAGGCGCTGCCTAATCCAGTACCAGCATGGTGCGGCCCTAAGGTATTCTTGAGCGTCCCGATTACCACCACTTCTATCGTGTTCGTCCCCGGCTTGATCAAATCCGTCACATCGCACTGCCAGGGCCGATGCGCAATGTAGCCAGCAGATGCTCCGTTGACCCTGATCTCGGCAACGCTTCCATACCACTTCTGCAATTCAACGAGATAGCGCCCTGCACGCCGTTCGACGTCGAATTTCCGGCTGTAAGAAACACCCGTAGCATAGAAAGGATAACCCTGCTCTTTCCAACTGCCAAGTTCCAGCTTCGGCTGCGAACCACCGATGATCACAAATCCGGAATCAACAGGCCTGAGCCTGAATGTCCCCAGCACATAGGCCGGCTCCAGTTCATGGTAGATTGTAAAAGGTGAAGCTTTAATCGTTACGGCGTTCTCGCCGACCCTGGCAGCCTTTGTGATGTCAATCTTGCCGAACGCTTTGTCCAGCCACCACGAATCCCCTTCCGCCGAAATCTTCCGGCCGTTGCATGTGATCTCATACAAGTCAGGCCTTTCGATGACAATCCAAAGCCGTTGGGGCATCTGCCGGTCAATAGTAAATCGATAAGTTGCCTCAAAACCGCTGTCGGGGGCGAACGTTTTTTTGATGAATTCATCCTGAAACTGAACGGCACTGTCCCACGGATTTCGCTCCATCCCGTTTTGAGTGAACGCAAACTGGGACGCTTGATAGAAGTACACGTTCTTTCTTGTCTGGCCGCCAGCCGTAATATCGACATAATCCAGAGTCAGCACATTCTCTTCTATCGGGCCAACCTCGGGTTCGCCTTGCGACGGCACAACCCCGGCAACCTCCTGCGTCTCAGTTACAGGTTCACGAGCCTTATCCGACAAGAACAGCAAGAGGCTTCCGCATGGTGAAAGCTCAAAGCGCGTCTTCACACCGGCGCCGACTTTTTCAAAAGGATACGTAGAAATATCCGCCGTACCTGGGTCCCATCTCTCGACACCTTTCGCCGCCGAATTGACCGCCCCCGCCGACGACGCGTCGATGCTTGTGTTGACAAGCAGCAGAAACCGTCCGTCCGAAACCGTTCGCATGTGATGAAACAGTATGCCTTTGTCATCTTTGTCCCGCTCGATGGCAAATCCGTCTTTTGACCTGCCCAGCAGTATCCCGGGCAGTTCCTCGGCCTCAAGGTGTCTGAAGCTCGCGCTTTTCGCAGCCTCTTGCCCGCGATTTGACAATTGGCCGTCAATGTGCGAAGGCTCCTGCCCGCAGCAGATTACGACCCCGCCGGCTTTCAGGTAGGCATCGAGCATATCCATGGTCCGCAGGTTGAGATTCTCGGTCAAAGGCGGCAGAACCACCGTATCGTAAGCGCGCCGCCCTACTTTGAACAGCGTCCCCTCAGTCGAACCGTGCCTGGCGATAATATCCTCGCAGCCAATATCGTACTCAACCTGGGCTCGCTCCAACGACATTATCAATTCCTGGAACCGGTTCCCAATTTCATTCAGCCGGTCCGCCTGGCTCGAATCGCCCTGATACATCCAGGCGCTCGTCGTGGGCTCGATCACGAGAATCCGGTTAATCTGCTCTCCCTGTGACATGATCAACGACAGCCTCGTGAAGTACTCGGCCATTACGTGGTATGCTTTCCACCACGGCTCGTGATACGAGAAAGACTGCGGATGGTCGCGCTTGCGCGCGCCTCTTATCGTGATATACGAAAGATGCTCATCAAGGGTATTGACTCCCAGCACGTAAAGCCAGTCGCCGATTCGCTTCATATCCTCGAATCGCAGGTCCCAGCCGCCGGCGCCATAAGCTTCACACAGAGTCCTTTCGCGGCCGAGCTGATTGGCAACGCTCGAAAGCTCTTTAACCGCCCGAACATTGCCGAACTGCGCATGCGTGTCCTCCTGGTACTGATTCATCAGCGTATCAATCGCCGGCCTTTGGTGCCAGGCGTACATCGCCATATTGTCGGGCGACCTCAGACAATTCGGCCATTCGTGCTCCCAGTAATGGCCCGTGAATTGGATTTTTTCCCGTTCGCAATATTCATAGTATGGCCTGGCCCACCGCTCGATAAACAGCTCCAGCAGAACCTGGATGTAGTTGTGTCTGACGCGCCTAAAGTCACCCACCGGCCGGATCAGGCTCGGCAAATTGTCGACCAGGCTGTATCCCCACTTCTTCTCAAACACCTCCGGCAAATCATCCGTCCAGGGCAGCCCCCCCGCCGGCGCAAGGTGCGGCTCATCGGTAAAAACCCCGGGTACGCGCTTCCCATACTGATCGCCTATCTCGCGGGTGTACGCGTCCATGGTTACAGCTAAGAACTTCTCTGTAACACCCGGGTACATAAGATCGACATAGAACTTGCCGCCGTACCACGGCGAAGTGCCCGCGCGCCTTACCGATGCAACCAGGTACTTGTCTTTTGTGAGCTGAGCACCCGCTCTCGCCGCAGCCGAGATATTCTCGTAGCCGTCCTCTGTAAGACGAAATACGGCTACAGTACTCTCGTCGATATTTCCAACTGACTCCTGCTCTTTGATCGCCAGACCTCGCCCGCGGGATTCCGGCATAGCCTCGGGAACAAACCCGCCGGCAAAACCCGACGGATACGAGTTCTCATCGTAAATCCAGACGTTCATATCGAGCCGTTCGGCTTCCTCCAGCGCCGTCTTCCAGAGGCTGAACCAGTCGCTCGACAGATACGGCACCATCAGGCCCGGCCGAGGGTGTACGAACACCTGCTTGACTTTTTGACCGGCTAAGTCACGCATGGTACCGACGATCTGCTCGGGCGTGAGCATGTCGTTCCAGACCCAAAGAGGCGCCGAACTATACCCGCGCGGCGGGTCGGCAAATAACCTCTTAACCTCCGTCGAGTCAACGGTCTTGCACTGCGCCATGACGGCCATGCCGCCGGTCAAGGCCAAAACAAATAAACAACCAAACACATCGAACCTCGCAGAAAAGATATTCTTGATCATGACAATTCACTCCTTCTTGACATGTCCTCGCAAATCCCCGCGCGCCGGGGTCGCAAACCACAGACAACAGGCTGCAATTTTACAATAACTTCCGCACCACTGCTACATATTTAATCGATTTGGCATAAGTGTACCGATGCTTGCAGTTAACAGCCTCGATGGATTGCCGATTTATGATTGCCAGTTTATGATTTCCCGGCTAATATCATCGATCCCGGGGAGCCGGGGTCGGAAATCTCAAATCATTGGAGAACTTTACACAGGCAGGCGAAGAAATGAAAAATCTGTTCTTGACGTTACTAATAACTGCTGCGGCCCCGTTAATCGGAGCGACCCAAGAGTTGAATATGGTCAGAAACGGCGGCTTCGAGGAAGACTCCAATGGGGACGCAATGGCAGACCACTGGCAATTTGCCGGGGATGAAAACGCAACCGTCGCCTGGATGCGGGACGCAGGATTCGCCGGACAGCATAGCCAAAAGCTAACCTGCACCGACTTCACCAGCCTTTCTCCGGCAAGCCACGTGATGCTTTGTCAATTGAATACCGTTCGGCTGGAAAGAAACAGATGGTACAAGAT
>JBDREF010000022.1:0-2230 GCA_043820045.1 Planctomycetota bacterium
CCGGTCCTGCCGATGGACAGATCCGGCAACTGCAGACCGAATTCGACCGAATCTAACAGTACGCCGCTGTTGTTATAGAGGTAAAGACCCTCGCCGTCGCCGTCGAGATTGAATCCCAGATGGATGCCTGTGGTAGTCGTATCGGAGTCGGCATATAGTACCAGGTACTCGCCCGGCTCGATGGCGGTCCCCGGAGGGAAGATGAATTTGGCCGGATTGTCCTGGTTGTCGCTTATGCTGAAACCTGCGAGGCTAAGCGAGGCGGGTCCATCATAGTACAATTCTATCAGGTCGGGCAACGTGCCTTCGTGTTCGACGGCTGAACTGTTAATTGCCAGCACTTCGTTGATAACCAGCGTTGAATAAGAGGTGTCGATGGTCCACGGGTGTGAGGAGGTTGGATTATCCTCGCTTTGCCAGATGCCCGCTGAGTTCCTGCCTACCACGTAAACGATGTAAGATCGGCCGTTGAACAGGTTCGTCAACCGGATGGGCACGTCCACCGGCCGTTCTTCGCTCCAGGGCCCGGCCGGGTCGCTGACGGAGTACCTGTAGTGCGTGATGCCCGGTCCGCCGACGGTCAGCGTAGCGTCGGTACGATAGGTGGTCTCGCCCGGCTCTCCGCAGACGGCGGCTCCGCCTGGCACGAAAGCTCCCATATCCAGGCCGCAGGGGCCGGCGCCGATTGCGGGCGAGCCGGTCTTGAGACGAAAATCTGCATCGGGATCGACAAAAAGCGGGTCGGCGTCGATATTGCCCACGCCGAGATTGTGCCATTCGCTCGGAATTATACAGCGGTTCACAGAGAAATCTGTCGTCTCGACGATACCTTCGAAGACCAGAGGGGCATCATGGAATATACAGCCATCCACATACGCGCCTTGACCGGGGCCACGGCCGGGCAGGCCAAGCTCTAAATATATTGCCGCTCCCGAGACGGTGCCGGCTGTGTTGTTGACGAATGTGAGGAAGGAGTCGTCCTTAACCTGGGCGATATGCTGCACGTTATGGAAGATGTTGCGGACCATCAGGAAGTCTCTGCCGGCGCCGGCCGAAATCCCGTTTGACTCACCGGAGGCTCTATTATACTGGTCCTTTGTGTAGTTCATGAAGAGATTGCCTTCAATATGAGCATCGCTGCCGATATCGAGCGCATCATCGCCGCCGCCCATGAAGACGTTGTTCATTATCTGTGGAATGGGATTCGGGCGTGACGGGCCGTCAAAGTCGATAGCGTCATTATGGCCTGGGGTCAGTCCAAAGACATTGTTTTCTATGATAAGCCATCCGTCCGGGGCAACGCCTCGACCGACGATGTGCTCGCTCTGGTTGTCCGTGGGTGCCTGGCCGGCATCGCAAGTGTCGGTGAATACACAGTTGCGCACGATAAGCGACGAATCGACAGTCCGGATGCGTGCGCGAATTGTGTTGTCCATGGTCACAGAGTCGAGCAGCAGATTTGATTTTTGCAGGCCGATCATGCCGTCATTTGTCCGGCCGTATTCGATTACAGCGTGGCTTATACTGTTGTCGTCAAAAGTGTTGACAAACTGGATGCCTCCCCACGTGCCGTTTCCGGGCATACGCGTGAAACGAATCGGCTCATACTCTACACCTTCGGCGATAAGACGGCCCCTGACGACCATCCTGGCATCCGGGTCGAAAAATACCGTAGTGCCCGGCAGGATTGTCAGGATCATACCCGAAGGAATGGTCAATTCACCGGTTACCCGGTAGGGGCCTTCCTGTGCTGTCCAAATCGTGTCCTCCGTTAGAGACCCTTCGGGCGTCTCGTGTGAGCCCCCGCCGGACCATGAGTATCCCTGGTCTGTTATGGTTAGATCCGGGTCCGGCTCGGCCGCGGGGTCGCCTGCATCTATGCACGGTGAGGTTGCCTGGAGGCGGTAGTCATGATTGGCCGGATCGACAAACATGGGGTCGGCATCGAGGTTGCCGGTGCCGGGCCACCATTCCCCAAAGACATCCGAATAGTCGATATGAATGTCGGATTCGATGTAGGGCGGCTGGACGTCAACAGGGTCTGTGGCGTCGATAATCGAATTTGTCACGTTGTAGATGATAGTTCCGTCTGTGACGCCAGTTTTGTTATGTGACTGGATGCCGACGTCACGATACCCTTGGACACTCGATGCCACAATAGTTGTATGATCGATGTTCACTACTGCGGTGGCGCCGTTGACGGTTTTGGTTGCGATGGTGGCTATTGTCG
>JBDREF010000023.1:0-3648 GCA_043820045.1 Planctomycetota bacterium
CCTCGATATTGTTGGTTGCAAGGAAATAACGAGCAGTCCTGAGCATCCTGGTTTTCTTCGCTCCGGTTACGGCCGACTCCGACGGGCCGAAATCCTCGTTCGCCCTGGTCTTTACCTCGACGAAGACAATTGCCCCGTCCACATCGACCATGATCAGGTCAATCTCGCCGGTTTTACAGAGGAAGTTTCGAGTGAGTGTTTTGAGTCCTTTGCGTTTGAGGAACTTCTCACAGCGTTTTTCACCCCATCTGCCGAGCAGCTCCCTGTCCGCCAGCAACATGTTTTTGTTCGGCATCAGATTTCGTATATCGAACTTCGTATTTCGTATCTCGCTATTTGGAGACCGTGTGGTCGCTGTGCCGCTGTGCCAGCCTGACAGCCTTGCCGGTTCGGTCGCGCAGGTAATACAGCTTTGCCCGCCTTGTCTTTCCGCTTCGGATCGGCTTGATATCGAGGACATTGGGCGAATGCAGCGGGAAGATTCGCTCGACGCCCTCGTTGTTGACAATTCGCCGGACGGTGAAGCTCTCGTTGATGCCCCGGCCTTTACGGCTGATTACCGTGCCCGTGAATATCTGCGTACGCTCTTTGTCGCCTTCTTTGATGCGACAGTGAACGTCCACTATATCACCCACCTCGAAGTGAGGTATGCTGCTCTTAAGACTCTTGCTTTCAACGGCGTCCAAAATTTCAGTTTTCACTGATTCATCTCCTATGCAAATTTACTATTTACTATTGAAAAAAAACAACAGCGGGCCGCAGGCCCTTGAAGCAAATAGTAAATAGTCAATAATAAATAATCAATTTCAAGAACCCCATATTCTACCGGTTTGCCGCGACAAAACAAGAAATTTTTCACAAATTCCGGTTTTTTCGTCCTCTTCAAGCTACTTTCCGCTCTCCTGCCTCCTGAATGGGTCGCTTTTGGCCAGGATTCAAGACGGGCAAGCCCCGGCCCGCGAGTCTCTATCGTGGTACGGCCGGGTCGTTGACCAGCAGTGAATCCAATCTGTCGGCCGGCTGGCTGCCGAGCTTCGGTGGAGTGCCGCGCCATATGTCTTCTGCGTTCCAGTAGGTATAGATATTGTCTTCGTTTGCGCCGCAGAAGGACCTCCTTTCAAAGCCGACGTGGCCGTCGAGGAATAACACGTTCTGCCCATCTCCATAATGGGCAACGGCATTCCCGTATCTGGCCTCCTCCTGTGTGCCTGTGAAGGGAGGGACGTCGGGCTTGAACAGCGAGAAGTCTCTCCCCTTCTCAAACGGCGAATCGAACCACGGATTACGGTCGGCCAATACAGCCGAACCACGCTCGGAACTCGTGGTAAGAGCATACGGCCCATAAGGCACGTGATAGGCGTAGCTGCAATGTCTCGGCGGATTCGGGCCGAAGTCCCACAGATCCGTAGAATTTCTATCGCCTGCGCCATACTTGGCGGGCCTGAATTCTCTCGTTCCATAATCACCTTTGCACACGAATGATTTTAGCTTTACGTCGGAATACTTGACGAGCAGGTACAGGCTGGCCGAAACACTTGCCCGCCCATCAACGGCGTTTGCGTCGCTCAGGCCGTAGGCATTCTCGCGACTCTCGGCGGCCCACCAGGGGAGGCGCGAGACCCATCGGCCTTTGGGGCCGACGGCAGATGGCAGAGCGTCATCGTAGTCGTTGGGATAGAGAAGCATGGTTTTGCCGAGCCCCGAAATATTCGTGCCGCAGACCATGCGATGGGAAAGGGTGGCTCTCCTCCCGCCGATGCCGTGCCATGCGAGCACGAAGATCAGAACCGGCGGAATAACCGCACCGATTGCCGCAAAACCGTAGCCGGTCCGGTACCCGCCACTGGCAGCGATCTGGGCCAGGGCAATGACTCCGAGAACCACGGCGATGCCCCCGGTCAGGATGCTTACACAAGCCACGTACTGAACCATGTTAGAACGCGGGTCCAGCACTCGCGGGTCCATCATGGTGATCAGGCCCGGTACAAAGCATCCCAGAGTCACGAGAGCGCAGACAAACGATCCTATTGCCTCTCTGCTGATCTTGACTTCAACCCCAGTGTTCGGCAGTGCGCAACCACAGGAGTTGCAGAATCGGGCATCGTCCGGGTTGTCTTTGCCGCATTTCGGACAGCGTGTTTGTTTTCTCTCGTCTTCCATTTTTCCGCTCCCGGACATAAGAGTATTGACTTTGGTGTTCCCTTCAAGTCTATTATAAACATAAGAGCAGAGGCACGAGATATCGAGAAAGAAAGCCAGCGAAGCCGGGCACAGAGCAGGCATCCTCATATTTTCATTTGAGGGTTTTCATCGGTACGGCCCTGGGTTATAATCCGGGGTTGAAAGACAAAAAGAGGAGGCTAAAACGTTGTTCATTAACGGCGAGCCGTTTGGCCGCAAAACAAAAGGCAATACGTACTTCTGTGGAGGAATAAAGATGTTTCGTTTGAATGGCACCTCAAAAGTGGCGCATGCCATCCCGGCGGCATCCCCTCGGCTCCGCTCGGGGCAGGCTCTGCTCGCAATCGTTTTTGTTCTCGCTTCTCTGTGCGAAGGTATGACCTTGGTCGAGACCTCGTCGAAGAGCGACTCGCGCGAGCCGCTCAATCGATTTCCGCGGATGGTTCAGGAGTACTTCGTCAAGTCCGTCCGCCAGATCGAGAACCAGGCGAACAAACGGCGGGAGGCATTGAAGACCGCTGCCGATGCCGAAGCCTACGTCCGCGACGTTCGCGAAAAAATACAGCAGAGCTTCGGGCCCTGGCCGAAGAAGACGCCGCTCAAGCCGCGTATCGTCGGCGTCGTCGAGCGCGATGCGTACAAGATCGAAAGACTCATCTTCGAGAGCCGGCCGAACTTTCTCGTCACCGCCAATCTGTATATCCCCAAGGGGCGCGAATTTCCTCTGCCCGGCGTCGTGGGCACGTGCGGCCACTCGGCCACGGGAAAAGCGATAGATTTTTACCAGTCCTTCGCCCAGGGCCTCGCCCGGCAGGGCTACGTCGTGCTGATCTACGACCCCATCAGCCAGGGCGAGCGCCTGCAATACCCCAACGAGAATCTCAAATCCAAATACGGCGCCGGCGTCCGCGAGCATCTCTACGCAGGCAACCAGCAATTCCTCGTCGGCGAGTTCATCGGCTCATGGCGGGCGTGGGACGGCATTCGCGCGCTGGATTACCTTCTGACGCGGGACGAAGTCGATCCCAAGCATATCGGTGTCACCGGCAACTCCGGCGGCGGCACAATGACAACGTGGCTGTGCGGCGTCGAGAGCCGCTGGACGATGGCCGCTCCGAGCTGCTTCGTCATCACGTTCCGCCGTAACGTCGAGAACGAGCTTCCCGCCGACACCGAGCAGTGCCCGCCGCGGGCGCTGGCCCTCGGTCTGGACCACAGCGATTTCCTCGCCGCGATGGCACCCAAGCCGGTCATCATTCTCTCAAAAGAGGGCGATTACTTCGATGCCCGCGGAGCCGAAGAGGCCCACCGGCGACTCGCAAATCTGTACAAGCTGTTAGGCGCCGAGGAGAACGCGGGACTGTTTATCGGCCCGGGCTATCACGGCTATTCGCAGGAGAACCGCGAAGCGATGTACCAGTGGTTCAACAATGTCACCAAAGTCTCGGACGCCAAGAGCGAGCCGGA
>JBDREF010000024.1:0-2805 GCA_043820045.1 Planctomycetota bacterium
CACCATAGCTTTGGCCGGTTTGCCCTTCCGGGATTTGCCGAGATAGCCGCGCAACTGCTGGTAAAGTCCCTGGTAGGTGTCTTCAATGCTGTACGCGATGGTTTGAAGCTGCCGCTTCGGGAAAAACTGGTGCTTTCCGCCAACGAGCACATAGGCCTTCCGCCTGCCGTCGAGGTATTCCTGAAAACGACCGGGATCAACCGGCTCGTGTGTTTCTGCATCAAAACCATACCAACGCAAAATATGGTTGCGCGTGCGCCGGACAAGGATGTTGGCCAGCAAGTCGGGCAATTTCTTTTCCCCCCGCTCAATCAGTTTGAAGAACTCTTTCAGGTTTGGCGGGTCAACGGGCATGTCCGTCCGGTCGTCCTGGTGGAAAAGCTTGATCTGGTGGTAAACGTCCCACGCGCTTTTGTTCCGGGGCGTGGCGGTCAGGAAACAGCAACGGCGGCCGGTGGAAAGGAACGTCTGAACGACCTTATAGCGCTGGGTGTCGGGATGCCGGAGATTGTGGCTTTCGTCCACGAGCACGAAGTCGCGGTCCTTGTAGCGGAAATCCTTCAGGAGCTTGGTCACGCCGTCGTTCTCGTCTTCCCGGAGATACCCCATCGAAAGGACTTGGGCGTTGAGTTGATAAACCTCGTTGTACCGTTCCCACATTTCCTTGAGCGGCGCGGGACAAATGACCAGCGGGCGCGCGTGGTACGTGCGCTCGAAATGCTTCACGATGGCCGCGCCGATGTAGCTCTTGCCCAAGCCGACCACGTCCGACACAAACCCGCCGCCATAGTCTTTGATCATGGCGATCGCTTGCTTGAAGGCGACCTTCTGGAATTCTGCCAGCCTACGAAAGATGTCGTCATCCCAGAGGAGTTCCTGCTCTTCCTCGCCCTCCAGCCGGTCTTTCACGAGGGCAAAGAGCGTCTTCATGTAGATGTCGTAAGGCCTGACCTGCGCCGCCGCCCAGGATTCCCTGAGTTCCAGCATCAGCGTTTCGTCGAATTCCTGCGCTTCTTTCCAAAGATCATCGAACCAGCGGACAAGTTCCTGATGGTTCTGGTTACCCTGAACGATCACGTTCAACTCGGTGTTGTGAGTCAACCCGGCCAGGGTCAAGTTGGAGGACCCCACAACCGCGATGCCTTTTTCGTGCCGGGCAACCTCCTGGCCGACCGTATCGAACACTTTGCCGTAGTCGCAAATGTACGCCTTCGCGTGGAGTCGGCCTTTCGTGTAAACGCGGACCTTCAGTCGCTTCTCCCGGATCATCTGGATCAGCCCGGCAATCAACGCCTGCGCCTCGTCGGTCTGGTCCATCAACTCCACGGAATTCCGGAGATTCCCGGCTGTCTCCTGGGCCATCTTTCCGGCTTCTGTGCGCTTGGGGTAAGCCTGTCTCTCGACCTCTTCTGCTGCGAGATCGAGGTGGCGGTAACCTTCCGCCAGCATTTCAACGGTCTCGCGGTTGGTCGTGTTGCCGATCAGCAGACGGAGTTCCTTCAGGCTCAAAAGGCGCCCGGCGACACTCGTCAATCCGGAGAGGAAAAGGTAGCCGACGGCAAATCGCGCCCGTTCGCTGGAGTCAAGCATCTGTCCGAGGTGGTCAACCAGCTTCTCTGTTCGATTGTCGATGATGTCATGGGTGGGCATTTTACAGCCCCAGTTCTTTTTTCAACTTCTTATGGGTTTTCCACTTTTTGTTCTTCGCCCTTACCTGCAGGGCAGAAGCATAGTCCCCTCTTTCCATCTGCGTCGCATAAACAATCTCACCTTCCCTCGCATATTCCGACAGCAGAGAATCTTCGCTTTCAAACTCTTCCGGCGTCATTGTGAGGATATCGAAAGGTATCATGAATTTCCGGATCGTCGAGATTTCCGCTTCCTTGGTCAACCGTGCCCGTTTGAAGATGTCTTTATTGCGGAAATCCCTCGAGATGACGATAATATCGATGTCGCTCTCCTCCGTGGCCTCTCCACTGGTCTGCGACCCGAAAAGAATGATCTTTTCGATATTCAGCCCCGTTTCCCGAAGGCGATCTTTCATAAACCCGATGGCTTCTACTGCCTTGCTTTCAGCCATTTCAGAACCTTTCTGCTTTTTTCGACAATGATGAGTCGGGTTGCTTTGCCATAGGTTTTAAACTTTCACATAGATGGTTTCAGGCTCTATGCCTTCTTCAGTCGGGCCTCGACGAGGTGTCGGTGTGATAGTCTATGCTGTCGCGTTGGCATGGCTCAGTAGGCAGGAACGCCGGTCCTTGCGGCGATCCAGTCCATTGTCTCCTTGAACACGGGGCATTCCAGTTGTCCGGAATTGCTGAATAGCAGCTTCTTGATATCGGTGACTTTCTCCAAAACGACTTTTGCATGCACGGTGTCACGATAACTACGGCCCTTCTTTGTTCGAAACAGTTCTTCAACTACGTACTTCGGCGGTTTTTGCTGGTTCTGGTCTTCGATGGGATGCCGCCATTTTCCAAGTGTTTCCTCCGTTCCCAGTGTCTGTCGCAGTTCGTCCACAGCGGCCAGCAGCAAAGCCTCAAGGTCATGCTTCAGTGCGCTTGGAAAGAAACGAGCAAGTGTCGCCTGCGCTTTTGCAGGCGATAACAGAAACACCGTCTGAAGCGCGCCTTGGACAAGCCGAGTCTGGACGGCCTTGAGTTCCTGCAGATCAGCGTGCTTGAACTCCGTGTGCGAATACTCCGCGTTCGGATAAAGGTCGGGCAATCCAACAACCAGATCGTGATCATTGTTGACCACTTTTTCGGCGGCTCGATGACCAATCTTACGAAAGTAATGAGACTT
>JBDREF010000025.1:0-10638 GCA_043820045.1 Planctomycetota bacterium
GGCCTGTCCCGCCAGATGGCGCAGACGATTGCGGAACTGCACCTGTATGCAAAGACGCCCGATGATATACGGCAATTGCTGAGCGAACTTGCGAAAGACGAGCGTAATAGTCTGAGCAGGCTGAAATTCACCGACATCGGCCTGATTTTCGAAGAATATATCGAGTTCCTTGAGGGAAAGTTCATCGATCCTGATGCCCAGTTGACTCGGGCCTGCAAAGCGGTCTCGGCTGCAAGCTTTGCCGGAGGTGCAAAGTTGTGGGTCGATGGTTTCGCCGGCTTTACGACGGCCGAGCTTGCAATCCTTGCCGAGCTGCTGAAAGTAGTCGCCGATGCGCAGATTGCGCTTTGCCTGGACCCGTCCGGCATTGATTTGGCAAATCCAGATTTGGAGAAACTCGACCCGACCGGCCTGTTCGCACCTACCGAGCAAACCTACTACAGCCTTTTCGACGTCATAAGAAAGAGCAAGCTCAAAGCAGCCAGGCCTGTTGTTCTCGAAGAAGCGGTCAGATTCTCCAACTGCCCCGCACTTGCCCACGTCGAGCGAGACCTGTTCACCCTTGAGCCGTCGAAACTCGACGCCGCCGACAATATCCGCATCGTCTCGGCGCCGAACGCACGTGCGGAAGTGCAGTTCGTTACGAAACAGATACTTGAGATGGTCCGGCAAAAAGACTGTCGATATCGAGACATTGCCGTCATCGCATCGGATATCGAGAGCTATCAGCACTACATACGGGCATGTTTTGAAGACTACGACATACCGTTTTTCATCGATAAGCGAAGGCCCCTGAATCACCATCCGGCCGTTCAGCTCGTATCTTCGGCCCTGCGGGCGGTAACCGGCGGCTTTTCCTCAGGAGATATTTTCGCCTATCTCAAAACCGACCTCGTGCCCGTCGAACGCTGCGATATCGATCAGCTTGAAAACTACTGTCTTGCGTTCGGCATATCGGCCCGCGACTGGCAGAGCGACAGGCCGTGGCGTTTTGCAGGCCCGGACAATGAGCGGTTTGACGAGAGACGAATCGATGAGATCCGCATCATGGCCAGCCGGCCTTTGCTCGATCTCCAGGACAGGCTCTGCCCAACCGGCGAGCCGGCCGGAACTTTCAGGGCCCAGGAGTTCACGCAGGCAATTTTCCATTTGCTGTGCGCCCTCAAGGTCACCGAGACGATTGGACGTTGGATCGAAGAAGCTGACGAAACAGGAGACAGCGCCGCTACGAACGAGCACCGGCAATTCTACGACAAATTCGTGGACATATTCGACGAGCTTATCGAGGTATTCGCCGGCCGAACCATGACTGCGGAAGACTATCTTGCAATTATAAGCTCCGCCTTTTCGCAGTTGACGCTGGCTTTTATTCCACCGACTCTGGACCAGGTTCTCGTCGGCTCAATCGAGCGCAGCCGGCATCCGGATTTGAAGGCCGTCTTCCTGATAGGCGCCACGCAGAGGCAGTTCCCGGTGCCGATCAGTTCCGACAGCATATTGAACGACGATGACCGCAGCGCCGCCGGTGCGGCGGACTTCCCGTTAGCTGCGAATACCAGTCAGACCCTCGCCGAGCGCCAATACCTGGCCTACATTGCCTTTACCCGGCCGTCGGAGTTTCTGTGTATAACCTATCCTGCAGTTGACGATAGAGGCAGCGACGTTCCCCGTTCGCAGTTCGTAGGCGAACTCGAATCGCTATTCGAGAATCTCCGCGCCGAATCGGTCGCGAGTCGGCAACGGGACATCGCAGAGGTGTGCAGCCAACGAGAGCTGACCGATTTGCTTTGCAGCGCGCTCGGCAAAGATGCTTTCGCACCTCAGGCCGCCGGCAGCGCCCGGCTGAGCGGTCTGCTCGATGAGATTTGCTCGGATGAGCAGCTTGCGGAATCGGGCTCGGATGTTCTTTATGCCATTGATTACGACAATAGCTCGCAGTTGGATGCCGACGTGGTGGAGAAGCTCTTCGGCCGGCAGATAAAAAGCTCGGCGACAAGGCTGAGCACTTTCGCCGCATGTCCGTATCAATATTTCGCCAGGTACACACTCGGCCTGAAGGAACGGGAAGAATTCAAATTCGAGCCGCTGGACCTGGGCGCCTTCTATCACCGCATTCTCGATGCATGGTTGAAGAGGCTTAATGCAGAAGAAAAAGATGTCGCGACGGCCGATGACCGAGAGCTTTCAGCCTTGCTGAGGGATGAGATAGAAAAACTCATCAGGGAGGATTCCTTCATATCGAATTTTGTAAGCCGCCGGGGCTACAACGAATTCGTCATACATTCCGCCGGCGAGGTCCTCCATGACTGCATTCTTGCTGTCGCACGAATGGTGCGGGCGGGCAGTTTCAGGCCCGTACTTTCAGAAATCTCTTTCGGGCAGGCTCGGAACGCACACGATACGTTCGGCAGGTATGAGCTTGCCCTTTCCGGCGGCCGCGTGTTGAGCCTGGACGGCAAGATCGACCGGCTTGACGTTGCAGACGTTGACGGCAGGAAACTTGGAATCGTCTTCGATTATAAGCGAAGGGACACCTCTTTTAGCTGGCCGAAACTCAGTCACGGCCTTGATATTCAATTGCCGATCTATATGCTGGCGGTTCGCAATGCAGCCGGCGCAACAGTAGCAGATGTGGCAGGCGCGTTCTACATGCCGATAGAAGTCTCACCGGCGAAAACCACACTCGGCAAGCTGTCGGAGAAGGCCGACAGTTTCGACTACAAGGCAAGAGGAGTCTTCAACGGGGAACTGGCTCGGCAATTGGACTCAGCGGCGGATTCCGGCTGGAGCAGATTCTTCAACTTCAGCATCAGCGCCAAAGACGAGCAGTATGGAAACTACGGCATAAGCGGAGCATTGAGGACGGATGACTTCGAACGCCTCTTGAAATTCACCGAGCAAAAGATCATCCAATCGGCAGAGGAGATTGTCTCGGGCGAGATTGACGTCAGGCCGTATCGCCTGAATCAACTCTCGCCGTGCAGCTACTGCAGGTACAGGCCCGTTTGCCGGTTCGACTGGCAGATAAACGACTACAATTTCCTCGAATCGGTGAACAAAGTTCAGGTACTCGAAAAGATGGGGGCGGTCGATGGCAGATAAGAGGATGGAATGGACCGAGCAGCAGAAACGGGCTATTGACGCCCGAGGCAGCGACGTCATAGTCGCCGCCTCAGCGGGTACCGGCAAGACCGCGGTGCTTTCGGGGCGGTGTGTCAATATCGTGTCCGACAAATCGATATGTCCCGACGTCTGGAGCATACTCGTATTGACTTTCACCGAGGCCGCCGCCGAGCAGATGCGTTCGCGAATCGCAGATAAGCTCAAGGACGCCTTTCTTGAAAACCGGAATCCCCATCTGCGCCGCCAGCTCATGCTGCTCCAGGGCGCCGACATCAGTACGATACATTCATTCTGCAAGCGGCTGATCACCGAGCATTTTTACAGACTCGACCTGGACCCGACCTTCAGTGTAATCGACAGCGACGAGCAGAGGCTGCTCAAGGCGGAGGTGCTCGAAAAAACCATCGACTTAGCCTGGCAGGAAAAGGGCCTGCGGGCATCCCTTGAGAAGCTTCTTTATCGGCGCGACCTTCGCACAAACGACGGTTTTCTGATGAAGATTATCGATATTAGCGATTTTCTGGACGGCGTAATCTCAAGAGATAGCTGGTACGAAAGAGCGGTCAGGCTCTCGGAAGTCGCCGACCCTTTTACAACCGATCTCGGCGACAAACAGAAACAGATTATCGCAAACAGGCTCAAGCACGTTCTTGCCCAGGTTCGACACGCCATAAGGCTTTGCGAAAGTCAGAATACGAGCGGCAACTGGATTACCAAGTGGAATGAGACTTTTGCCGAACCTGTCGCCGGGTATATCGAACTTATCGAAACAGGTTCCTGGGAAAAGTTCAGCGAGGCGATAAGGCATCAGCAAAAACCGTCACGGCTCGAATACAAGCCGAGAGGCTTATCCGGACCGGTCGCTGAGGCTATCAAGAGTACCGCCGAGGACGCCAAGAGGTCTTTTGACGAGCTTTTTGACTTCGCGATCCTCAACGAGGACTACCTCGACAGGCTGGGTGCATCGGTGGGATTGCAGACACGCGTGCTCGTCGAACTCGTCAGGAAATTCGACGAGTTGTACGGCCGGGCAAAACGGGCTATCAACTGCCTGGATTTCGCCGACCTGGAACATTACGCCTTGAGACTGCTGACCGATGGAAACTCCGGGCAGGATGAGCCGACACCCCCTGGAGCCAGGCCCTCCGCGACTGCGTTAGCGCTTCGGCAAAGGTACAAATATTTATTCGTCGATGAGTATCAGGACATCAACGCCGTCCAGCAGCAGATAATCGACATGCTCAGCACGGGCGGAAACATGTTGGGAGTCGGGGACGCCAAGCAGAGCATCTACGCCTTTCGAGGAGCACAACCGGACATTTTTCTCGAACGGCTGAATCTTGCTTCGCCAAACGCGATGGATGTCTCGCGTGGGCTGCGCGTTGACCTGAATGCCAACTTCCGTTCGGCAAAAGGGATTCTCGATTTTGTCAACGCGACGTTCTCGCGGATCATGACTACGTCGTTTACGAGAATCGACTACGACGAGTCCGCCCGTCTGAGACCGGCATTCGACGACCAATCTGAGAGTCCGGCAGAAAGCGTCGCAAGGATTGTCGAATTTCACATACTCGATGAGGAAAAGGCGGATGCCGAGGACTCGCAACAGGAACACGAGATAGCCGACTCACAATACGAAACAGGTACCGTTACCGCGCGCCAGCGCCAGGCGGCGATGATTGCCCGGCGCATCAGGCAAATCGTCGGAGCGGATACGGGAAAGCCGGAGTTTCAAATATACGACACCGAGCAGCAGGTCTTTCGGGATGTCGATTATCGTGACATTGTCGTTCTGATGCGCTCGCTGGCAAAGAAAGCCAACGATTACGTGGAGGTGTTCCGCCTGGCCGGCGTGCCCTGCAGTTGCCAGGCTACCGCGGGCTATTTCGAAGCCACCGAAATCAGCGATGTCACAGCCCTGCTGAAGGTCCTGGACAATCCTCAGCGGGACATTGAATTGGCCGCAATATTGAGAAGCCCCCTTTTCAAGGTCGGCGACACGGAGCTGGCAAAGATAAAAATACACAGCGCAAAAAGCCGGCAGCACAAAGACTATTATGACTGCGTGCTCCAATACTGCCGCAGCGGCTCGGACCCCAGGCTGGCCGACAGGCTCACGCAAATACTCGGTCGGCTCGACAAGTGGCGCACCATCGCCCGCCGGGGCAACCTGGCCGACCTGATCTGGCGGATATACCGGGAAACGGACTACCTGTCGTTTGTTTCCGCCCTGCCGAACGGCCAGGTCCGCCGGGCCAACCTTCTGCGGCTCCACGACAGGGCCATCCAGTTCGAGGGCTTTGCCAGCAGCGCCGGCGTGCCTTCGTTGACGCGATTCGTCGAATTCATCGAGAAACTTCAGGAAATGGGACAGGATTGGGCGCCGGCCGAGCCACAGGCATCGGCGGGCAACGCAGTTCGCATCCTGAGCGTTCACAAAAGCAAAGGGCTCGAATTTCCGGTCGTCTTCCTGGCCGAGTTGGAAAGCAATTTCAATAAAAGGGATGTCTACGCGGATTGCCTTGCCGATGCGGACGATACGTTAGGGCTGCAGATCATCGACCGGCAGTCCAACGGCAAGCTAAGCTCGCTTGCGCACGAAGTTATCGCAGAGCAGAAGTTCTCAACGGCACTTGCCGAGGAGATGAGAGTGCTTTACGTTGCCACCACGCGCGCGAGGGAACGGCTTATCCTGACTGCTTCCGAAAAGCAAAAGAATTGCCGCCAGATTATCTCGAAGGGCCTTTTCTTCGATAATAAGCCGGTCCCCGACTGGCAGCTTCGCTCCTGCCGCAGCCATCTGGAATGGATTCTCTACGGACTTTCCGGCCGGAAGATTCTGCACGAGACCTTTGAGACCGGCCTGGAGCGGCACGCCGTAGATGATAATTTGTTCAGCTTCACGTTGCACGATCAGGCGGAGCTGAAGGAACTCTCCGAGTTTGTAGTGGCCCTCAAGACCGGCAAATCGAAACGTGCCTCGGCAAGACCGAAAAAATCACGCCCGAAACAAGAAGAGTCAAATCTGCTCGCACAGGTGAAGAGAGCTTTGTCCTGGCGGTATAGACCGGGAGATGCACCGCTGCTGCCTGCGAAAAGTTCCGTGACGCAATTGACTCACAACAGCGACCAGTTCGTAAGGATCGACTATTCCAGAGCCCTCGACCGCAGGCCCGCCGCCGTCATGACGGCCGAGCAGGATTTGGGCGGGCCTCCTGACGCCAGGCTCATCGGCACGGCCACGCATCTTGTAATCTCCGAATTGGACCTGGCCAGCCCCGTGACAATAGAAGCGATTGAGAGAACAAAAGAAGAACTCATGGCCGACAACTCCATAGACCCAACTGTCGCCGAGCACATCGACACCGAATCGGTACTTGCATTCTTCCAAAGCGACTTAGGCAAATTGGCTCTGGATTCTTCGAATACCGTCTGGCGGGAGTGGCCGTTCACCTTCGCCCTGCCGGCTTGTGAATGGAAGGATTCATACCTCCCTCAACATACAACATACGATCCTTCGACTTCGCTCAGGACAAGCATACGAGATACAATTATCGTCCAAGGCATAATTGACATGTTAGTCCGTACGGCTGCAGGGCTTGTAGTCATAGATTTCAAAACCGATAAGATAACAGCGGGACAGACCAAAGAGCGGACCGAGCGTTATCGCCGGCAGCTCGAACTCTACAGCCGGGCCGCTTCAGCCATTCTCAAAGCCAAACCGCTCGCTGGCTGGCTGTATTTTTTGACTCCGCGCTGCATCGTAGAGGTATAAACGATGAAAATATCGAAGTTTGGCCGCAAGATTGCGAAAGTCTCAGGCATAGGCCGGTTGATGGACGACCTGGGCGGCGCCCTTTCGCACAGGCATGATACTCTTATGCTCGGTGGAGGAAATCCGGCTCATATTCCGGATGTCCAGAAGTGCTTCCGAGAGAGCATGGAGGCACTCCTGCGTGACGGCGATGCATTCGAGCGGGCAATCGGCAATTATGACCCGCCCGGCGGAAACAGGGAATTTATCGCGGCAATCGCCGAGTTGCTCCGGAGCGAACTCGGCTGGGATGTAGAGCCGAAAAACATCGCCCTCACCAACGGCAGCCAGACGGCGTTTTTCATCCTCTTCAACATTTTTGCCGGCGACTTCGAGAGCGGTACCCGAAAGAAGATTCTCTTTCCGCTCGCTCCGGAATATATCGGCTATTGCGACGTCGGTCTGGTGGACGACTTGTTTGTCGCAACCAAACCCGACATCGAACATTTGGACGATCGCATGTTCAAATATCACATTGACTTTGAACAAGTTAAGATTACGGACGATATCGGCGCCATTTGCGTCTCCAGGCCCACCAATCCCAGCGGGAACGTCCTTACGGATGCCGAAATTGAGAGGCTGAACGAGCTTGCCTGCGCCAATGACATTCCACTGATAATCGACAACGCTTACGGCTCGCCATTTCCACACATCATTTTCACAGACGTCAAGCCTATCTGGAATGAAAACACAATTTTCTGCATGAGTCTTTCCAAGCTCGGACTGCCGTCACTCCGTACGGGAATTGTCGTGGCTAACGAAGAGATTATCGACATGGTCTCTAAGGTCAACGCAGTGATGAGCCTCGCTCCCGGCGGCATGGGTGCAGCCATGACTACAAGCCTCGTCCGAAACGGCGAGATAATCAATCTGAGCACTAACGTCATCCGGCCATTTTATGAAGAGAAAGTACAGATGGTTCTGTCTCATACTTTTAGCGAACTGGACGGAGTTGGCTTTCATGTGCACAAGCCGGAAGGTGCGTTCTTTCTGTGGCTTTGGTTTCCCGGCCTGCCAATCACGAACGAGGAGCTTTACCAACGGCTGAAAAACAGAGGCGTCATGGTCGTCCCCGGCCATTATTTCTTCCCCGGCCTCAAGGAAAACTGGCGGCACAAAAACGAATGCATCCGCGTAAACTACTCCCAAGACAACCAAACCGTGGCCAAAGGCATAAAAATCATAGCCGAAGAAGTAAAACGAGCCTATCAGTGACGAATGAAATCGACTTGAGGAATCTTTTTTAGAGAACACTATACGAGATAGAAAAGGCAGAATTAAGTAAGGCGGCCCCCGATTTATAATTGAAGATGTTCGGTAACACGAGATGGGAGCAATGAGTTAGTGGAAATTTTGTTGTACATTTCTATGTTAAGACTACCAAGAAAAGGATTGACCGATGGCTAGTAGTGCTGCTGCAATATGGTCTGCAATCGCAGCAACTTTTTCAGCGATTGCAGCCATCACTATAATGCGAATTCAACGCCTCAATATGCTCGATTCCGCTCGGCCTGAGTTAATACTTATGGGTTGGGATCGGAAAATAAAACAAATAGGAGACCTTCAGTATGATATTGTTACCATTAAAAAAATCAAAAACGTAGGAAAAGGATCTGCGTCACACCTGACAATCAATTCAAGCAAAACTATCAAGGATAAGCTTTTATCAGCGCTGTCAACAGTAACAATTTCTATTCTCCCTGCAAATGAAGAATATGAAATAAACGGTGAGATTTCATTGTCCTGGGATCATGCACCTACGGATGATAGAGGAGGTAAATACCTTGAAATTGATATCGTGATTCATAGCTGGTGCTCAAGAGGTTACCGCCATGAAACGATATATAAGCTTTTCGCGGTGGATCGAACCCAAAATGTTTCATTCCTTGGCGGTGATGAGGATGAGATTGCGCCAGGAGTGATGTTGTCGTTAAGAAAGACTATAAGTGAATCCGTATGGAGACTAAAGCTGAACAGGAAATTGTCGCGTCTGCCTATAATAAGAAAATATAGTGCGCGGAAGAATTAGGACAGATGGTGCGAAATATCGCACCCTACGTGGTGTGGGGCCGGTAGAGCGTGCAGAACAAGTTGGTTTGCCAAAAGTGCGTATTGTTTTGGACTTTCACGGAGATCGTGCGTAACCTAAGTCTCTCAGTATGCACGAAAGGCATTGAACTGCTAACTCGGCGTCACGGTCATTTATGGGACGACAACCGTGGTGCATTTGGATGTTTGGCTTGACTCTGGAATGCAAATCTGCAATCGTTTTTCCACAATGGGCGACTATCCGCAGTCCCTTTTCCTCCGCTGTTCTTGCCAATGGCCTGAGATCTGTCTTATCTAATCGCGGCATGTCTTGATGAAATCGTGCGAACAACGATGCACTGGCTGCATTGCGACATAAATCGACAATTGAATCGGCATTTGCCTTGTACATTGAATCAACAACCTTATTCACGGTGTCTTGAACATGGGCGCGCCATTGTTCAGGGATATTACTTGGTGAAAGATCAGGAAGTGCTCCCAAGAAGTAAAGAGGCCGCATAGTCACCAGTTCCTCACTTGAATACATGCGATCGTTCGAGACAATACGCCACATAGAATACGCCCTATCATTCCCAATAACCGCAAAGATTTGTTGCGAAGGATTCCAAGAGGCTAATCGGTACCCCTGATAGGAGAAGAGTTCCTTCCTCACTACACCACCGTTTGATCTTGCCTCAACAAGATCGGCTTCATTTACAGGAAATACCCAACACTGCCGAGGTCGAGATTGTGATTTCTCAGGTTCATATATACGCCCACGCCTCACCATAGAGACCGGATCAAAATTGTCTTCACGAAAGAGCAACCTGTCAAATTCCGTAGTGCTCTTCAATAGTTTACTCAGGGCATCTTCTGGCGTCTCCGCAATCTGTAAATCAAAAAGATACGGTGTCGAGAACAAGGCTCTTGCTCCCCAAGACATATTGCCGCCTTCATACACGATTCCAACGTTTCTATCAATACCCAGGAACATAATCAGCTTTTCCGCAAAAATCTGCAATGTTATTCGGTTCTCTCGAAAGCGCACCAAACTCGCAATTGATTGTACCCAATTCACAGATACCTGCAAATAATTCTTAGACTCCCAGCAAGCACAGCACGATAAAATCGCACAGGTTACGTAAGGATATGCAACTGGTGCGAAAGGTCACACCCTATGCGCTTATGACAGTAGTGTCGGAAACCACATTCCTTAAATGTGCCGCATACAGAAGATAATGTTCGCACCAGAGATACTGAAAGATCGAATGTTCTCTGTCCCAGAGTTTACGGCGTTCCAGGCGCGCAATTTCCAATGGGCCTCTGGGCGGCCGTACTGTTCCGTTCCCATCCTGCTCCTGATAGAACAAGCGATTGGAGTGGACAATTCCATGCTCGGTCGAAACAAGTATTTCACGACCGGCAATTTTCAAAGCGAAAGTTTTAGCCTGGCAAGCAAACGCTGTTTTGTCATAAAGCTGAAAGCTGCTGTGCGTTTCAGCATCCACGAAATCGACAAGATCATCCATAAGATCCATTGTGGCATCGAAATCCTCATCCTTGCTTGTCGGAAGGCCAAAAATAAGCATGAGCAGGTTCGAAATACCCGCCTGGTGCGAATCTCCGATAACACGCCTGATTGTTTCTACCGATGTTCCTTTTCGCGATATATC
>JBDREF010000026.1:0-3501 GCA_043820045.1 Planctomycetota bacterium
GTCGGCGAACTGCCAGACGGTGATACTGTTTTCCACGTTGACGATGGTGCCCTTGGTGCCGGTGATTTCGAATCGCCGGAACTGGCCCGGGAATGAAGCGGTCGTGCCGTAGATTACTCCCAACGCGCCGTTTGTGTAACGAAGTACCGCGGTGGCAGTATCTTCCGCTTCGATTTGCGGATGGCCGAGCTTGTGTGTGAACGCATTCAGCGACTCGATCGGCGGCATGACGTCGCAGAGCATATCCACCATGTGTATGGACTGGTTCATCAATGCCCCGCCGCCGTCCAGTTTCCATGTGCCGTGCCATGAGTCCTTGTAGTACTCGTCGGTTCGCCACCAGGGGACGTATATCGCGGCGTAGGTAATCACGCCGAGACGCCCGGAATTTATCGCCTCTCGCAGCGGCACCATCATATCGTTGAAGCGGTACGGGAATATGCCGCCGAGGCAAGTGCCGGCCTTTTCGTGGGCCTCTATCATAGCGTCGATTCTCTCTAAGCTAATCTCGACGGGCTTTTCACAGAGGACGTGTTTGCCCGCCTGCGCCGCTGCTATTGTCGGCTCGGCGTGGAATCCGCTCGGCGTGGCGATTGTGACGACGTCAATATCGTCGCTTTCGAACATCTCCTGGTAATCGTTGAAAGCACGGACGCCGTACTTGTCTGCGAGCTTATTCGCTTTCTCCGGCAGCTTATCGCAACAACCGACCAGCCTCGCGTTGGGTATGTCACCTATTGCTCTTGCATGAAAATCGGCGATCAATCCGGCGCCGACAATTCCGAAATTCCAGGTCTTCATCTTTATTATCCTTTCCGTCTCAAATAAAACTCGTAGTCGTAGGGTGTGCAAATTTCGTTTTTGCACACGCGGAAGAATGGGCGCGTGTGCAACAAGTTACATACCTTACGTCCGTACAAACGTCAATCACACTCCAGGCCGACCTCGGCTGCGAGTTCTCTCACCGCTGCAATGGCCCTGGAGAAGAGTTCGGGGCCGGTCGAGCCTCCGAACTGCCCGCCCAACTGCAGGTGCGGTTCCATCGTCATGCAGCCCTCGTAGTTCATCGCCGCTAATTCGGCTAACAATTCCTTTATCTGGCCGTCGCCTTTGCCCGGGATGCTGCCGACGTCTTTGGCGCCGAGCTTCCAGTCCTTGATATGGATGTGAACGACATAAGGCTTCATCACGGGCCAGCAGACTTCGACGTTGTTGGTGAGCTTCTCGCCCCATACGAAGTTGGCCGGGTCGTACGCCAGGCGCAGCTTCGGCGAATTGACCGACTCGCAGAGGTCAACGCAGTTGTCCGCGGTGTGGCCGTAGATGTGGGCTTCGTTCTCGTGAACCATCGTGACATCGACGTCCGAGAGCACCTCGACCTTTGCCGCCATTCTGTCCATTACCTGCTCCCGGTAGTCGTCGATGTTCTTTCCCTCGGGGGCGTAGTAGCTGAACATTCGTATATACGGCGTCTCGAAGAACACCGCCAGCTCGACCGCGTGCCTGAACTTATCCAGATGCGGCTCGAAAGGCTCGTTGAGCTTCACCTTGCCGATGGGCGAGCCGATTGCACTCACTCTCAGGCCGTGGTCGTCTATCATCTTTTTCGCCTCGTCCAGCTCGCTTTTCGACAGATCCATGATGTTCTTCTTATTGACAAAGCGGGGCTCGATAAAACCGACCTTCTCGCCGGCAAGATACTTGACCTGCTCCAAAAAGTCGGCGGTGACTTCGTCCGCGAATGCACTCAATTTAGCCATTTTCTCTTTATCTCCTTAAGAACTTCTGAAGTTTCATTTCTCAAATCGTGCCGCCAAATCGGGCAAATCCCTCTTGATTTCGCCGGCGCGATAGCCGAAGCCGGGCCCGCTTATGGTGGTCAGGTCAACTTGGCCGTTACGGCGTTTGTAGAGACCGGGGTGCACTGCTTCTTCCGGCGCCGAGGCGGCCGGATAGAACTGCATCGAATTGGTCTCGACCCCCATTATCGTCCCGGCGTATGCGGCCAGACGAACGTGCGGAATCTGCGCCAGCATCGGATTCGTCAGGTCCTGCACCATGAGAGTCATTCCGTGCGCCTTGGCCCAGCACAGACTGAGCAGCGCGCCAGTCTGAGTCTTGCACGTCTTCAGCGCCACGCCGGTCCAGCCGAGACTGCGGCCGAGCCTTATCAGTTTCCAGTCGTGGGCGCTTTCGTCCATGAACAGGGGCTTTCGCGCCGAAACGCTGTGGACGTCGATCTGGTTGGCTTCAAGGTCGTACGGGAACGGCTGCTCGACATAGAGAATCATCTGGTAAATACGAGGATGTTCCTGCACCAGCCGGTCGAGAATATCGTTCACGTAGGCGGGCTCGGTGACGGTGCAGTTGAAGTCGCTGGTCAGCCACGGGACATTGTTGTCGATTGCGATTTGGCCGACCTTGATAAGGCGTTCGTAATCCCACGCAGAATCGTTGCCGCACAGCTTCACTTTAAGGCATGTCAGCCCATCCCGTCTGATCCAGTCGCCCAGCAGCACCGGATAGCCGTCGTCCGGCTCGCTGCCGGTCAGCTCGGATTTATCGAGCAGGTCCTTGCCGCCCACGAGGTGCCATGCGGGCATGGTCTTCGGCGCCGGCGACACGAAGAAATCCTCCGGGTACTTGCCTTTGAACGAAACCCTGGATCCATCGGCCGGTTCGATAAAGCAGGACAAGTCCTTATTCATGAATTGGGCGTTGTAGGTCGAGTAAACATCGCGCCCGAGCAGATTGCCGTACGCATCGTGCACCGCGACGTCGAACGCCGAGCAGCAAACCAGTGCCGCTAAGTGAGGCATCGGTTCGGCTTTTTTGCCACGCTCGTTGTTGAGCTTTTCCAGCAGCTTCGGCAGTATCGATTCGATGAAGTCGCTGCCCAATTCAATAGGATGGCCGTGCCGGTCGAGCCCCGCCCACGCCTCGGCGAGCATCTTGCAGAAATGTTGCAGCGTATCGCACCTTTCCTGGTAGCTCAGACTGCCGGGCCAGGTCCACTGCACGCTAAGCGGGGTTTCGCCCCAGCCCTGCGCCTTCTGCCCCCGCGCGTCCGCGACCGTAACGCAGACACGCGCACAGACCACGGCTGTCGTCGTCTCCGGCCCGAATTTCAGCGGGATCCTCGTCTCGACCGGAATGAAATACAAATCGACAGATACCGGACTTATATCAGTTTTCATATTCTTCTCCGTTGCAAACTTCGCCCTGGCGCTAATGGACGGCGGTTGCTGCTTTATAACCTATGCTCAGGCATTGTCAAGGCTTACTTTGCGGGGGCCGGATTTCGACGGCCCAAAATGACGGCTTTTTGGGTTGCTTTGTCAATATGAAGCTCTATAATTCCGGAAGCAGACGTTTCTGCCGGATGTCGCAAGCGTAGTTTTTGAACTGTCAAACGAGTATCTGAGAGCACAGGATGTTATTTCGCTATTTTGTTGAAAGGAGCAGATATGGGACTGGATAGAAAATTGAAAATGGGGATGA
>JBDREF010000027.1:0-15101 GCA_043820045.1 Planctomycetota bacterium
TGGCACGGAGGGTTCAACACATCGGGTCCCTGGACGATGGCCGGTTTTGTCCAGCCCTCCGACTGGCCGCACTGGATGAGCAGCTTCAAAGACTACTGAGAGCATCCGCACCGACCAGAAGGCCAATTTCTTTTCATCAGAGTGCCATACAGTTGTCACTACGCCGATTTTTTTCTTGCATCTCTTGACTGACGGACACAATTCATAAATTAAGTGAGAATTGCGTTTAGAGATCGGCCTTTGCGACCGGGTCATCCCATAAAAGGTCGGACTTAGACAGTTGCGGGTGTTGACATGGCGTCGCAAGCATGATAAAATGATGATCAGGGCTGAGAACGGGAGATATTGTGGACAGGCGACGGGCCTTTACGCTCATAGAGCTTCTCGTGGTGATTTCGGTTATTGCGCTGCTGATGGCGCTGCTACTGCCCGCGCTCCAGACGGCCAGAAAACAGGCCCGGGCGGTTCTCTGTCAGACGAAGCTCAAACAGTGGGGCGCAACGCTGGCCTTATACGCCGACGATAACGGGGGACGTTTTCCCGTCGACCTTGGCGGCGGCAGCGGCGTCTGGCTTATGCGGGGTGTATTCCTTAAAGAGGATGATCCTAATGCAGACAGCAGCGCATTCCACCACTTCGGGACGCAGGACATCGCTTTCTGTCCCATGGCCGCCAAACCCGGTACAAGCGGAGGTTTTGGTGCGAGCACCCGTTTCGGCTCCACCACCGCAAACATTGAGGGCATTCCGGGATCGACGTTCGAAGCCTGGGAGATTACGAAGCCTGCTCCGCCGTTCCGAGGCAGCTATGGGTACAACAGTTGGCTCTTCAGCGGATTCTCCCAGCACCCTCGCAGAGTGCGCGGGCAGATGCTCGAATTGGACATCTTCTCGCTTGGCGGCAGGACAAAAATCCCGACTATTTTTGATGCGCCTCGCCTATACGTTAGGCCCATGGCTCACCATCCGCCGCCGCTGGGGCAGCGCCGAGGGGGAATAGGCGGAGAGAACGACAGTGCCTGCATCAATCGCCACAACGGACACGTGAATGGCCTGTTCTTAGATTGGTCGGTCAGAAAGATCGGGCTGAAAGAACTCTGGACGCTAAAGTGGTATCGCGAGTTCGACACGGCCGGCCCCTGGACAAAAGCGGGCGGCGTACAGCCGGAAGACTGGCCTCAGTGGATGCAGGGGTTCAAAGACTACTGAGAAAACTGCGAGACCGAAGAAGCCGGGACTGTTGCGATTAGTAGATGATTGCTATCGCCTCTTCGATTCTCTTAATGATTTCTGTGCCGTCGGCGGAATAAGGCACGTACCCGTCGAAGCCCTTCTGCAGTAGCGCGTGTGCCTCGGAATCGCTCAACCGGTTTGCCAGAGCGAGTATCTTGATAGTCCGCAGGTCCTCATTTTCGCGGATGCCTTTGCACATGCTCGCCGCATCGATGTCCTCGGCTAACAGGCTCACTAACAGAACGTGCGGCGTAAATTTAAGCGCGCGGGTGCCGGTCTCGAAGCTGCTGCTAACGGTCTGCACTTCGTAGTCCGCCCTGCTTCGCAGAATCTCGGCCAGGGCCGAAGCAGCCTGCCTGTTGCTGTCCGCTATCAGTATCCGGATCTTGCCGACACCAAGTTCGCTCGTCGGCATGTTGTGGACCTTCATAAAGCGCATCAGTTCGCTGACGGGTATCCTGCGGTCCTTGCTGCCCGGTATGCGATAGCCCTTCAGTTGGCCGTTATCGAACCACTTCGAAACAGTTCGGGGGGCCACATGACAAATCTTAGCCACATCACCCGTCGTCAGTACGTTTTTGCCTTTTGCCATTTCTCGACTCCCGCCACTTTGTGCATTAGAAATCGTATCTCTATTCGGTTTTAAATCGGGCGGTGTTTAGCACACAATCGGAATTCCTTTAATAGCAGCGAATAAACGGCGGTCGCAGTGCCGCGACGTCCCATAAGTGCTTCCGGTATGCGCGGCGAGAGCCAATATCGCGGACCAGGGAATGTCATGGCCTTCCGGCCGTGGCGGACGTTGAAAATGTCTTTGAATTGTCTGTTGCAGGCGTTACAATTCCACAGGTTGGTTTGCACTTATCCTCCTTTGTACTTTTTTCTCTATTGAGGAGACGCTGCTGTGGAGATACACCTGTCCCGACCGGATATAACTGAAAAAGAGATCGAAGCGGTCTGCGCGGTGCTCCGCAGTTCCGACCTTTCGCTCGGGCCCAGGCTCGGCCAGTTCGAGGAAGCGTTCGCCGCCTACCTCGGCAGACAGCGGGCGGTTGCCGTCAACAGCGGAACCAGCGGGCTGTTTCTCTGTATGCAGGTGCTGGGAATAGGACCGGGCGACGAGGTCATTACCACGCCCTTTTCGTTCATCGCTTCGGCAACCCCTATCATGATGGTCGGCGCCAGGCCGGTCTTCGTCGATATCGACCCGGTGAATCTGAATATCGATCCGGCAGGAATCGAATCCGCTGTTACCGAAAGGACTAAAGCAATTTTGCCGGTGGCGGTATTCGGCAATCCCGCCGGCCTCGACCAGGTCTGCGAAATCGCGCAGAGACACGGCCTGCCGGTAGTCGAAGATAGCTGCGAAGCCCTTGGCTCATCGCTGAACGGCAAGAAGGCGGGAACGTTCGGAACGATGAGCGTATTCGGCTTCTACCCCAACAAGCAGATTACGACCGGCGAAGGCGGCATGATTCTGACCGATGACGAGACTCTGGCGGATATGTGCGTATCGCTTCGCAACCAGGGACGGGGCAAGGACGCCGGCTGGCTGGCCCACGAGAGACTCGGATACAACTTCCGCCTCAGCGATATAAACTGTGCCCTCGGGATCGTGCAGCTTTCGAGAATCGACGAAATCAAGGCCAAACGCAGGGGCGTCGCAGAGTGGTACCGGGAGATGTTAGCCGGCGACGAGCGGCTGATAGTACCCGCCGAGCCGGAGGGCTGCGATATGGGCTGGTTCGTATTTGTCGTTCGACTGGCAGGAGACGTTGCCGTCGGGCAGCGAGACAGGATTCTCGAAAAGATGCGAAGCCGGGGTATTCAGGTAAGCAATTATTTTCCCCCGGTGCATTTGATGCCGTTCATAGCCGCCCAATACGGCCACAAGCAAGGCGATTTCCCCATCACAGAATCGGCGAGCAGGAGCACAATCGCCCTGCCGTTCCACAACCATCTGACCCAAGACCAGGTCGCCACCGTCTGCCGGGCGTTAAAAGAATCACTGATTATGTAACTGTTCTGCAGCTTCTGTTTGCTCCAGTTTTGCGCCACTCTTCGGCTTTTTCTGGTTTGTTCCAGGCTTCGTAGAGTTCGATCAGATTCTTAATAGATTCTAAAGTGTGCGGGTGTCTGTCACCGAGTTTGAGGCGGTAATCTCATTTAAGGTCGAGTACTGCATTATCGCTTTTTTGCTGATGGTGCGCGGCGCTTTAGCTCTTCAAACCAGTTGGTTACGACATGGAGTTCCCTTACTTGTGAGTCATCGTACTGGGGCTTCAGGACCAAGAATCGCTGGCCATCGGGCGAAATGTCGTAGGATAAACCAGAAACGTTACTATACGGACCTTCAAAGAGTACCTGAGGTGTCCCGGCGACAAATTCTGGTTCTGTAGAGATCGAGACAACCATCCATTTATTATCGCCGCTGCGGTAGAACAGTTCATCACCCTTTGGCGACCAGAGGGGCTCTTCTCCCTGTTCGTATGAGATCTGCCATACCCTATTCATAGCGGGATAGGGACGCACATAGATCTGAAGCTTGCCGTCCCTATCTGAGTGGTAGGCAATCCACCGGCCGTCCGGCGAGAATGTCGGGAAGACTTCCATAAACTCTGTCCCGAGAAGAGGCTCAAGTTCACGTTGGCCTTCGAGCGTCAAGACCCAAGTGCTGGCCCTAGTGGTGGGATGAAGCTCATAACCCGCCAGATGTTTGCCGTCAGACGACCAAGAACACGGAGCTAACTTGGCTTTGCTCGAGCAAAGCAATTCAGCTTCGCCGCTTCCGTCTGCAAGCGTCCAGAAAAGATTCCAGTTTTCTTCTGCCTCTCTGCGACAACAGAATACTATCCGCCTGCCGTCCGGCGTCCAGATGGGGTAATAGTTGTCCCCTTCCAATGTTAGCTTGGTTCCCGTACCTCTGGCCACGTCATAGATATACACGTTGGATTGAATTTCTCGCTGAAGTATCGCCAGCCGTTTCCCATCGGGTGAGAGCTTAAAGGTTCCATAGATTTGTGCAGGCATAGGCAGCGGCTCGATGTTGCCCTGCCGATCGACCCAGGCCGGGATACTCCTGCCTATGTCAGCTCCGGGGGCATAAACAAGCAAGCCGTTGTTCGAGAAAGCAAATTGTGCCGTGCCGCTCACTGAGTCTAATAGCACCTGCTCGAGGACCGGGGTGGGAGAACCAGTCACCTGAAGTGAGGCCAGACTAAAAGGCACTGCCTCAATAATCCCTGCCCGCGCGTAGACAAGGTGGCCCGTAGGTACGTAGCGGGCATAGCTAACATCCTTGACGAGGGTTTTCGTTTCCATTGTCTCCAACGAGACAAGCACGGCACCATCTGCCGAAGAAACAAGCATTGCTTTGCCACCCGGCAGGGTCTGTGGGTAGCCAGCGGCATTAAGAGTGTCTAATTCAAGCCCCAGACGTTCCACATCCCCACCGTCTGCCGGCACCCGTGAGAGCCCTTCTCCACTTCTGAAGAAGTAGATCATGCCGTCACTGCCCCAGCAGCTTCCACCGCCACGGTTTATGGTGGTGCAGAGAGTTTCAGGCTCCCCGCCGAGAAGCGAGACGATCTTCAGGCCTGTCTCGGCAAAAAAGCCCAACGACTTACCGTCAGGAGAGAAAAACGGAGCCGAGGCTCCTTCCGTGCCCGTGATCGGCCTGACTTCGAACTGATCGATTGTGCGCTCAAATAACTGTGTTGTCTCACCAACGCGCGCGAGATAGACAAGGCGCGAGCCATCGGGTGATAAAGCAAGCACAGGCTGCCGGTTAGCGGAAGGGGCCTGATAAAATCCCAGCGCTTGATTTTCAGGAAGCTCGATGACGAATCGCTGGGTAGGTACTGGGCCAAGCTCCGAAAGAGATGTGTCCATGGACCTGTGCCAAAGCCAACCAGCCCCAACCAGTCCGACAGTCAGCCCCGCCAAGCCACAAGCGATTCCCAGCCACCATCGTTTACGGTAGACTATCTTGACGATTGGTTCACCGACGCTGGGTTTGTCCGGAGGCACATTCAGGGTTTCGTCGATTTCCAGGACGGCATCGCCCATATGTTGCAAGCGCCTGCGCGGGTTTTTCGCTAAGCAGCGCCACAAAAGTACACGAATATTCGAGGGAGTAGCCTGCGGAAGCAGACTCCAGTCCGGCTCGCGCTCGATAATGCGGGCCAATATATCGGTGGTCGTCTCCCCTTCGAAGGGCAAACGACGTGTTAGCATCTCGTATAACAGGCAGCCAAACGACCAGATGTCTGTCCGGCGATCCGTCGGTTGGCCACGGGCCTGTTCTGGGCTCATATAGGCTGGTGTACCCATCACCCGGCCCACCTGGGTAACGGTAGGTTCGCTGCTGGTATTTTTGTTAATCGTGGTCTTGGCAAGACCGAAGTCCAGCACCTTAACTCGATCATCCGCTGTGATCATTATGTTGCTCGGCTTGAGGTCTCGATGAATGACTCCCGCTTCGTGAGCGGCAGATACTGCCTCGGCGATTTGCAGACCTGTCCATAGCGCGTCCTTCATTCGCAAAGGTTCTCGTGTCATTCGCTCAGCCAGTGTCTCACCAGGAACATATTCAAGCACCAAATAAGCGCTGCCCTCCACCGGCTCAATGATGTCATGGATCACGCCGATGTTCAGGTGACTCAAAGAGGCTAAGAGCTTGGCCTCACGTGTAAAACGTGTCCGAGCCATTGAGCTGGCCCGCAATTCAACCGGCAGACTCTTAATGGCGACAAGGCGATCCAGCTTGGTGTCATGGGCAAGGTAAACCACCCCCATGCCTCCTCTGCCGATCATCTCGATGATTTCGAAGCTCCCCACTTTCTGCCCAATGAGATTCTGTCTTGACACTGTCTCTTCAAAGTCGCTCCCATCGGACTGGACAAGGGAGTCGAACAGCGTATTGATTCTCTGGAGGTTGTGTATCTTCTCTCTGATCTGATGCTCAAGCTCCGGGTATTGTTTCACAAATTCGTCTATGTCCGGATGTTCTCCTCGCAGCCGCTCATCAACGAACTGCTGCACGGCCTGATCCAGAAGGCTATCCTGATTGTCGTCATTGAGTCCGGTCATTTGACACTCTCGAACGCATTGATAAGCGCGGTCATCGCCCGAGAAACGAGCTTCCGCACTGCTTCACTGCTCTTGCCCACTCTTTCAGCTATCTCCTGGTATCCAAGTCCCTCAATCTTGGTCAGGATTATGATTTCCTTGTACTCGGGTTTCAACGCATCGATGGCCTTCTCGAGCCTGGCGAGATCCTCTTTTCTGGACATTATCAAACTTGGCGTGGTAGCTGCAACAGGTCCGGGAACTCCAGAAAGCTCGCTGCCGCTCCTGCGACCACCATTGCCGAGAGGGATCTCTTTGCGAATATCGCGTTTTTCGGCGTGGAATCTTTCCCAATTGTCGCGAAGGACATTCTCAGTGATCTTCGATAGCCACCGTACGAAATCACCCTCGTTATCGTATGTGAAATCTGCTATGCCGCCCAGGGCATGAATGAGAGCATCCTGGACCACGTCCATTGAATCCAGTTTGGGACGAAGCTCCTTGCCCAAACGCAGCCGCACCATCCAGCGGACTCGCTCGGCGTAAACGCGGCATAATTGATCCAAGGCGGAATCGTCGCCTTCTTTGGCCAGAGCAACTAACTGCCGGGTCTTTTGGTTAGAACTATACCTCAAAGTTCGCTAACCTCCGTAATTCAAAGATATTAAAGAAATTTTACCAATTTTTGCGTAAAAATCCCAACGAAATCGTCCGGTTGCTTTCTTTTTCCCGTTTGTGGAAGTAGAGCAAATTGATTCGCAAAGGACCGGCACAGTGTGGGTCAGAATCAGAGCCGTATGGTATAGCCTCAAGGGCGGAAAGGAAAGGTGTGCTATGAAATTGGCAAATTGTGCAAAAATTAGGGTAATGTTAGTTGGAGCGGTGGCCGCTATGGTGCTTGTAGGTGGGAATGCGAAGGCGGAGATTATCATCAGCGAACCGACCAATCTTGGGCCGGTGATCAATCATGCCGGAGGCGTGCAGGCGTGTGACTTTTCACATGATGGGCTGGAGTTGTACTTTGCACCTTATAGCCGGCCTGGCGGATTCGGTGGTGGCGATATATGGGTATCCGTGCGCGAAACGCTTGACAGTACCTGGCAAGAGCCCGTCAATCTTGGTTCGAACGTCAACAGTTGGGGGAGTCAGGTAGAGCCGAGTATCTCATCGGACGGCCTGGAGCTCTATTTTGCGTGCTGGGACGACTTTATTTTGCGTGTGTGCACCCGCCCGTCCAAGGATGCTCCTTGGAGCAAACCGGTAAAGATTGGTCCACCGGTCGGCTCGATTCAGCCTGCTATGGAAAACGGCTCGGATGATGCTTGGCGCCCGGATATCTCGTCCGACGGTCTTTCCCTGTACTTCTCTTCCACTCGGGTCGGCGGTCATGGCGGAATCGATATATGGATGGCGACACGGGCCACGACAGCCGATCCCTGGACAGCGCCGGTTAATCTTGGCCCGAACGTGAACACTGGCGGTGACGACATTTTTCCAAATATATCCACCGACGGTCTGACAATTGTTTTTAACCGAGGGTTTGCGAGTATTTACGCATCGACGCGAAAATCCATTGATGATGACTGGGGACCCGCTGTGCAACTGGGGATCCGTGTTCCCAGTCCTGGCAATTTTCATAGCGCAGCGCTCTCGCCCGATGGCTCTACCTTGTACTTTGAAGCCGTAGATACATGGGGCGGATACGGGGCAAACGACTTCTGGCAGGTAAAGTTCATTCCGATTTTCGACTTCAATAGCGATGGAATCGTTGACGCCGCGGAACTGTGCATCATGGTTGATAACTGGCATACGAACAGCACGCTTTGTGATATTGCACCACTACCTTTGGGCGATGGTTACGTTGATGTCCAGGATCTGATCATTCTTGCCGAGCATTTGTTCGAGGAATTCCCGCCGGTTGAGTAGATTGAATACTGGAAGCAGAGGGCCACTCGTTTAAAGAAACAAAAACGCCCAATATAGCCAAAGGGCTGGCAGCCAGCGGAAGGGCTGTCAGCCCTTCCTTACGTGCGGCGGCAAGCTCGGACGTTGAAACAGGCGATGGAAAGCTGATCTGGGCAATTGCCGCGTTTTCCGTTTGGCACAGGGCTGTTTGTATTATAAATTATTTAATAGAGGCGAATAAAAAAGGCGGCTGGGGGAGAGGTTACCGGTGGCCACACAAAAGTCTTCTTTGGGGAAGGGAGAATCTGCGTGAGAGGCTGGAGAACTAAATTCATCGGGATGTTAATAGTCTATTTCGCCGGTTTTGCAACGGCAATCTACGCTCTGGCACCCGCGCCGGAAAACAAAGTCAGTCAGGTCCACGATAAAACTTCCATATATTCCGCTCTCAAGTCGGACGATTTTGTGCAATCTTTCAACACGGGTATCCACAAGTGCCTTGCATTCGGCAAAGATGCGGCATTGCGCACGGCCAAATTAATAAAAGAGAAGGCGGAAGACAAGCCTGGAGCGTAAAGACCGGCGCCGAAGCTGCTTTAAGAGAAGCTCTCTAATTTCTTGTTGAACATCCGCAATTGGACATCGATAGCGCTGAGTACCCAGTCTATGTAGTGCAGCGCGTGGACGGGTCGATGGTGTCCCTCCTTCATCAGTCCGGCCTGTACCGTCCTGATGAATTTGTCGATTGTCTGCTGTCTGATCGGCGTCGGGTCGGCGGACCACTTCTTCAGTTCTTCATACTCATCCTGCAATTCCCGGCTGTTCTTCAACTGTTCGACGGTCAAATAATCGCCGGGATTGTATTCCAGTTGCAGACCCTTGAGGCACATGATTAACGGCTCATAATTCGCTCTGTTATCAAGGCGAATGAATTTGTACTGCTGGACGTACGTGGTGGCCTGCGCCGGGGGTTTGTTCGCAATGTCGTCGCCGCCGAGATACCATCTGCGTTTGCTGGTCCTTGAAAAGACGAGTTCTTCGCCGAGTTCGTATTGTTTTATCTCGTCGCGTCCCATTCTGGAGAGCCACAGCCTGTTCCTGCCTTTCAGCTCCGGACCGCCGCCTAACACGAGCAGACACTTAACGAACGGCAGAGGAAGGATTCTCTGCCTGCCGAGTTGATTGTGGCGAAGCTGGAAGGAAAGATGCAGGCTGTGCGGCCGAACGTCGTAGAAATTGCTGATCTCGTGTATCAACTGATTTAGCAGCCAGGGATTGGCGGTCGCCGGGCGCGACAACTCCCCTGCTATATTCAAACGGCCGGGTGCAAGTTCCAGGAAACCACGCCGTTGCCCCTGGTCGGTCGAGCCGGTGTGGTCGTCAATGTACCCGCCCAGCTTCCACGACAGAACGTCGAGATGGAAATCGTAGAAGTATCTGAAGCCGTCATATACCGGGTCAACCGCGTTCCGGGCGCTTCTTTGCGGCTCGACGGCCGCCGGACCGACGTTGCTCAATTCCACCTCAATTCCAAGCGGAATCAGTCCGAAATGAAGGTTCCTGCGGACTCGGTCCAATTCCGCCTCTGCCACGCGAGTATCGAACAGGCTTTTGGCCGCGCGCACGGCGTATTTCACGTAGTCGATTAGATCGTTTTTCGCAAAGGGCATTGTCTGGTGGCATTCGTCAACAATCAAACTGACAGCCTCGTTGTTGACATTTATCATCCGCATGGCCGCAAGCAGGCTGACAGACCTCTTGAAGTACCTATCCGAACTGCGCATACGTTCGAGTTCGAAGCGGTAATCGGACTGGAGATGTTCATCGAGCTGGCTTAGCAGTACCTGCCTGACCACCAGGGTCAGATAATTCTGTATGAACGGCTGGGCCTGCGGGTCGTCGACCAGGTGTTTTATGCTCGGACGCGGGCGGTCCAGCTCATGCTCGAGATAATAATCACTCACGGCGTCTGAACGGTAATGGCTCATGACGAGGTCGCGTTCAGTGGTTGCAAGCAGTTCCCGATCCGCCCTGCGCTCGGATTCGGCGTCCACGGTCCGTTCGCCCGGCCGGGTGCGTTTCTTGATGAATTTCTCGATTCGCTTGCGCAGCCATAGCTCGTGTATCAGATTTACGTGGAACCTGTCGCCGAAATGTTTCTCCATCGCATCGTGAGTTACCAGGTACGCCTGGGCCTCTATGATGCCGTGTGCCGTATTGACCTTGACAGTTTCCCGTTCGTAACGCTTGCCTTCGTACCTGTCAATCCCGGCCATTGCGCTAAAGGGCACGTCGTGGATTACAAGCCCCTCGATTCTCGAAGACGGTGCGGAGATGGCGTAGTAATAGACATTGTCCGGACTGATCCTGCGATAGTGCGGCAGCAGCGCCGGCTCGGCAAAAAGGGTCTCACTGTCTATCTTGGATGCTCTTCTCGCAAAGCCAAAGCCGCTGACCGACTGGAAGATTCTGCTGTCTCGCAGCGAGCCATAGATAAACAGATTAACTTTACCGTAGGTCATACTTCACCTGCCAGGCCTTTTACATTGTGTTTCGTCTTGATAATCAATCCCCGCGGCGGATGCGGCTTTGCAGTTCGAACAGTTCCCTGAACGCGCGAAGAATTACTCGCAAATTCGCGCCCGTTTGCGAGCCGGCCGTCCTCGGATAATGATGCACACCCTTCTGCGTTATACGATAACCCTTGCGGGTAGCCCGGGCCAGAATCTCCGTATCGATCAGTGCCCCGGTACTCGACATTTTGATGTTATCAAAAATCTCCCTCTTGTACAGCTTGAAGGCGCAATCGATGTCGCGGATTTTCAGGCCGAACAGCAGGCAGACCAGCCTGGTCCAGCACCAGCCGTTGATTTTTCGCACGAGAGGATCCTGGCGGTTAAGCCGGTAGCAGCTTACGATGTCGTATTGCACCATCAGCTCCAGCAGAGGCGGCATTTCCTCAATGTCGAATTGTCCGTCTCCGTCTGTGTAGAAGACAAGCTCCTTTGTGGCCGCTCTGAAGCCTGATTGCAGCGCGGCGCCGTAGCCGAGATTGCGCTGATGATGCACGACTTTTACCCTGCCGTCCCGGCGGCTGATTTCGTCGGCGATCTGAGGCGTGCGGTCCGAGCTGCCGTCGTCAACGATGATTACCTCGAAATCGGCATCGAGCCTCTCCAGAGTCCTGATCGCCTTCTCGGCGGTTCGCTCAACATTTTCCTGTTCGTTGTAACAGGGGAAAAAAACGCTGATCGAAATCATTACCACCTCTTGTCCTGCGATATTCTCGCCAGTTCACTGAAGCATTCGGTCTCTTTTTGGGCGTAGAAGTCTTCGAGTTTCCTGTCCCCGCGGCTTCGTGCGGCGTATCTGAGATGATAACATGCCAACTGTGCCGCAAGGGTCTTGAGGCGATAGCCGTCCTGCCGGGAGAGCTTGTCCTGGTTTTCGGTGAACTGGCGGAAGTAAGACTCGCAGAACTTATCCACGTTGGGCTTCAATTCGGCGAAATTCGCAAAAGTGAGTATCTCCAGCATCGGAGTCGGCGACGGATTCAAGTTGAAGGCCCTGACGGCAAAATCGAAACCCTTCATTTTTTCGACTATTCCCGTACGGTACAAGAGCCATGTGTGGGCGCTGATCAGGTTCTTGTGGTACTCATCGGGGTACAGGGTTGTTCCGTCAAATATGCCGTCGAAGAGTTCTTTGCCCCGCGGCGTCGTTATGTCAACGAACAGTTTCTGTCGATTGCTGAGAAAGACCAGCCGCCAGTTGGGGTTATACTCGAGAGCTTTTATCGCATTATAGGAGGGTTTGCTCTTGGAACCGCCGAAGACCACCGCCGGCATCAGAACAACCCAGACATTGTTCGGGTCCGCCCTGAGATGCTCGTCCATCCACTGGCCGATCTCGGCGTAATCGTTGGCCGTCAGGCTCTCTCCTCTTGCCGTCGCGCGTTCCAGTATCTGGTACGTAACAGGGCCACCCGCCATGATATACGACCAGTCGTCGAAGGCCTTGCGGTTGTAGGCGGCCTGTGCCCTGCCGTCCATGAACAGTCGCAGAGGGGTCCGTCCGGTTTCCGGGTCGGGCTCCTGGCCCCAGGCGATAAAGCCGCCTTCGGTCCAGTAGTTGAACATGTTCCCTTCTAACTTATTGTCTCTCATAAACTTCGTTACGTAAAACGGCTTGGCGTCCGAAGCGGTCATGCGCATAAAGACGCTGCTGAGGTTCGGGTCGGCCGGCCAGGCGTCGAGGTAAACCGTCTTGAACCTCAGGCTCCAGTATACTCCGAAAAACAGAACGGCCGCGGCCCCGGCAACGGTCATGGCCAATTGAAGCTCAGACGGCATAGGAGGGACGGCCAGGCGGTTTTCTCTGTGGAAATTGCGCGTCGCTGCGATGGCTCGAATTGTCTGATCGATAACCATCGCCATGACCGGACAGGCCACGATTGCCGCTATCGGGATAAACCGGCGGGAACGAATGGCCATGTAAATGGTAATCGCGGCGATGGCCATAACCGCTATGTCGATTTTGGGCCACTCGTACTGGTCGGAGCGTTTTACCTTGCGCTTGCGATATCGAGCGACAGAACCGGGAGCCGCGATCATGACGACCCCCCAGGCAACGAGAGCCAGCCAGGCAAGAAGATACATTACCAGAAAAGGTATGGCGGTCCCGACGGGGTTGTCCCAGTCGAAAGCCGACTTCCATTCGTGGATGTCACGCCATCGCTCGGCATGCTCGCTGACGCTGATGACGACAGTATGGGTGAGGTTCGTTAAGTGAAACGGATTGAACACAATCACGGCCAGCAGAGTGACAAAGCCGGCGGCGATGGTGTGGTACACGCCCTTCAAGCCGATGGAGCGGAATCTGCCCTTCGAGAAGCTCGTCAGAAAATTCAGGCCCACGAACGGAACCAACATGATGAAGACGTAAATATATCCCCCGTGGACATTGCACCAGAAAACCGTCACCGGGACAATGAGCCATATATACAGAATGTTCCGATACGTGGCCAGGACGAGTATGAGCAGAAACACGGCGACCAGCATGTTCGAGAAACCAGCCGGCCGTATATCGATAAACGAACGCCCCGCAAACATCGCGAAGCAGGAGAAAACGGCGCACAGCGCCGGATGGGCCCCCAGCAGCCGTCCCGTGTAATAGACGCAGACCACCGTTAGTATGTACACTGCGAATTTCCAATAGACCAGCGCGTTCGATGTAAAGCTCACCCCGTCCGCGTAGGACGATTTCGGGACTAGCAGATAAAATATCTCATGCGTCAGCCAGTTCTGGTTGACCCAGCCTGTGGGATGCCAGTATTTGACCGTTTCGAGACCGACTTTGTCCACAATCCAGCGGGCCCATGGGGGCCATGTTTTGACCTCCTCTTCCGTCGGCCCGGCCTTATGAGAATGCGCGCTGAACGGCTCGACGGTATCGACCCCGTGATTGACAAAGTGCCTCCCGCAGGCCATCGCAACCCAGGTATCGCCGGCGGCCACCATGTGCGTGCAGGCGTGAAAGGTGAAGATGAGCATTGCCAGCCAGCCCAAAATTACGCACAAGCGGGACAAAGTGATTCGCTTCGCCGCTACGACCGTCTGCTCGGAGACAGTCGAATCGTCCGCTCGCAGAGTGGATAAGGCATCCTGCTTCTTTCGTTTTACCGGCTTAGCCATTCTTCCAGTCGATCTAACCCCTTCGTAATCTGCTCGAGCGAACAGGCAAAACTCAGACGCACGTTCTTGTCACAGCCGAACGGCAGGCCGGGGACAAGGGCGACGTTAGCCTGGTCCAAAAGTGCCTTGGCGAAATCCATACTGCCATTGATCTCAGCACCATTAATATTTCGGCCATAATGGCTCGAAACATCAGGGAAACAGTAGAAAGCGCCGGTCGCTTCGGCACATTCTACGCCTTTCATGCCGTTCAGCCGGTCGGTCATGTAGCGCCCACGCTGCTCGAACTCTTTCCTCATGCCTTCGATAGTCGGCCCGGCCTTTTCGCCAAGAGCCTCGATCGCCGCGTCCTGGCAGAAGGTCACGGGGTTGGAGGTCATGTGCGATTGCAGGCGCCCCATGGCCTTGATGACGGGCAGCGGGCCGGCGGCATATCCGAGACGCCAGCCGGTCATGGAGAAGGTCTTGCTAAAGCCGTTCAAAGTAAGAGTCCTGTTGTAGGCATCTTCGCTCAGCGCCGCGAAGCTGACGAATTTCGTATCGCCGTAGATGAGCTTTTCGTATATCTCATCGGAAAGAACACACACATTCGTGCCTTCGAGAACCTCAGCAAGAGCTTTCAGTTCATCCGGCGTATAGGTGAAACCGCCGGGATTGTTGGGCGAGTTGAGAATCAGCATGGCGGTCTTTTTCGTAATTGCTCTTTTCAACTGGGCCGGGGTAATCTTGTAGCCGGCCCTTTTGCTTGTTTGGACGACCTTTGCCTTGGCGCCGGCGAGCTTTATTGTCTCAGGGTAGGTGACCCAGTAAGGCGTGGGCATGATTACCACGTCGCCCGGGTCGAGTACCGCCTGCATCGCCTCGTAAACGGAATGCTTGCCGCCGATGTTGACGATGATCTGGTCGGGAGTATATTCCAGGCCGTTTTCGTTCTTGAGCTTTTCGGCTATTTTGGCACGCAACTCGATGGTACCGCCCGCGGCCGTGTATTTGGTACGGCCGGCCTTGAGAGCCGCGATGGCGGCGTCTTTTATGTAGTCGGGTGTGTCGAAATCCGGCGCTCCGGCGCCAAAGCCGACCACATCCACACCCTGGGCCTTCAATTCCTGCGCGCGGCTGGTCACCGCGATAGTCGCCGACGGCGGCACATCCTGGGCTCGTTTACTGATTTTCATCTACTCTGAACCTTTCCAATTCCAAT
>JBDREF010000028.1:0-6040 GCA_043820045.1 Planctomycetota bacterium
CTCGGGCTGGATGCAAAGACGGCGTCCGAAGCACTTGCGGCCCTGAAAAACATCAGCACAAAAATACGTATCGTCGGCCCCATTGCCGAGCCGCGACTGGTATTTGACGTTAAGGGCCTGCAAGACGAGTTCAAGAATGCCCTCATCAAAGCCGGCAAGGAAAAACTTGCCGGCGAGGTAAATAAGCAAATCGACGAACAGTTGGATAAACAGCTCGGCGACAAAGCCCCGAGCGAGATTAAAGACGCGATAAAGAAATCCACGGGACTTCTGGACGGATTACTGAAAAAAGACAACAAGTAGCAGCAAGCGCACATCGCCACTGAACGCGGGAGAGACCGTGCATCGGGTGACGAGTGGCAGCCTCAATTCGCGAGCTATGCGTCAGGCGGCTGTTGCTATTTACTGTAAACGACAACCTTGCTCATGGAATCAGCAAAGGCTTTAAGCGGCTTCTTCATTACGGCCAGCGCCGGGTCGCCGTGGTTCAGGCCGCCGCAAGTCGCCTGCCATAGATCCAGCAGCGTTACTTGCCTGGCTCTCATCCTGACGCCGCCGATTCTTCCTCGCTTGCACTCGACCACACCCTGCTTACTGAGCATTTGTATTACTTTCTGCAGGTATCCCACCGAAAAGTCCAGAGACCGCGCAATCTCCGAGGCCTGAAGATAATCGGTGTTTTTTCTCTTCTTGAGGAAGAGGACCGTCTGGACGGACATCACAAAATCCTGATTGATTTTCACAACAACCTCCTTTTTTTCATCACACTACCCAAGCTGGTCGTCAGGCGAGCAGCTTCACCGATCCGGCGGTGACAGGCACCTTGCGGACGCGCGCGGCGAAGTCGTCGGTCTCTTCGATCTTCTCGAAGCCGACAACCATTGCGTCCACGCAGCCCAAATTGAGCACATACCGGACCGATTCGTCACGTTTTTCATCACTATCCCTGAAGCTGCCTTCGCCGATCAGCTTCATCCCCACCACTGCCTTGCCGGCCTCGTGGAGTTGTTTGAGCACGGGAGCCACCTTCTCCGGCGGGCCGTCCATTTTTGTCCCGTAGGCGTTAATCCTGGCGTGTACCGAATCGACCCAAGGCTCCTTGACACATGCCTGCAGCGCCTGCAGCGAATGGCACGAAACGCCGTGCGCCCGGATCAGACCCTTCTTCTTAACTTTGGCCAGAGTGTCCATCTGTTTGCCGAGTTCCTCCGGCCAGTTCGAGGAGACAACGCAGTGCAGCAGAATCAGGTCGATATAATCGGTGTCCAGCTCTTTTAGGAATCGCTCGACAACTACGTCGGCATCCGGACGCTCGGGCTCGGGTATGCCGCCGGAACGCCACCATATCTTCGAGGAGATAGCATAATCCCTGCGAGGCATATTCTTGAGCGCACGGCCCACGTACGGGTGCGTTCCGTACAAATCTGCGACATCAAACAGCCGTACACCGCGGTCGTACGACGTCTTGACCAGCGCCTCGAACTTCTCCCGCCCCATTCTCGTGTGGTTCGACTGGCGGTTGCCGCCGCGCATGCCGGTGCCCAGACCAACGCGAGAAACCATTATTTTTGTTTTCCCAAGCGGCACGCGTTCGTAGGGATCGTACATTGCCGGTTTCCGCTCGGCGGTACTCACGCAGCCCGGAACCAGAAGAAGACCGCCCACCCCTGCAACAGACCTGACCAGAAATTCTCGACGTTTCATTGCTGAGGACTCCTCAAAAAAGGACGAAATAAGCCTCCGGTGAGAATAAGGGGGCCTTGGCGATAATGCAAGAAATTTTTCATCCACTTTTCCTACTTATGCCAAATTCCACCGAAGCGAGAACCTTTCTGCACGTGCAGTGATTTCCCAGGTGACATATCGCAAGTTTCGAGACGGTGAATCGGGGCGGAAACGCGAAGTCGCCGATTTGGCCGTATCCGATTGTTATATGTGGAAGAAACCTCTCAAAACTGGAGTTCTCACGGTAGTTTCTGATCCAGAGCAGGGTCGATTCACCGGCCGGCGGTGGAGAAAGCACCATATCCGCAGTAACATCGTAGCTGAAATACGACGTCATCACCCGCATAATCTCCTCGTGGAGAGATTGAAGCCTTCGCGTTCTTTCCACCCCAACGACGGATACCTTCTCGCCGGCCGAGTTTGTTCCGACATGCACGCCGATAAAGCCCAGTCGTCCGGGCGGGAATTGCCCAGCTACCCGCCGTAGAACCTTCTCTATATCGGCAACGTCTCCTTCGTCGATGCAACCCATGGCCAGGGAAACGTGCGGCAGGCAGTTCTGCCTGTCCATGACGATTCTGTCGGGGCACTGCTTCAACAGCTCTCTGTTCGCCTCAATCGCCGCATCCGCCATCTCTTCCGAAGGCAGCAACACAACGTTAACCGCGATTTTCGCCATTGAAATAGCCTCGAAAAGTGCCCTGCTGCTTCAATAACAGCACACTCGAATTTAATCCCGGCCACACCCGAGTACAAGGAAAAACTCTTGCAATAACCGCCCCTTAGACTATACTTTGGTCGGCTTAGTCGGGAGCTTACGCTCCTGTTTTATCGGGGTCCCGCGGCAGGAAAAGGGCTGCCGGGCGATTGAGAAAGGATGCGGCAATGGCGGAAAAAGACGCGGATATACAGAAAATAAAGCAGCTCATTGAGATAATGAAGGACAATGAGCTGGTTGAGATAGAGATCAAGCACGACGACGACAAGATTTTTCTAAAGCGTGCCCAGCCTCAGCAAAACTTCGGTGCCATGCCGGTAATGATGCCGGCGCATGGGCTCGGCACCGTCGCTCACCAGGGCACAGAAGCCCTGGCTCAGCCGGGCGCCGCAAAACCCGCCCCGGCCAGGGAGGATCTGATCGAGATAAAGTCGCCCATCGTCGGAACCTTCTACGCCACGCCAAGCCCCGATTCCGAGGCCTTCATTGAAGTCGGCACGTCGGTCAGCCCGCAAACCGTCGTCTGCATAATCGAGGCAATGAAAGTAATGAACGAAATAAAGGCCGAAACCAGCGGTACGGTCGTTCAAGTGCTCGTAACTAACGGCCAGGCAGTAGAATACGGTCAGGTCCTTTTCAGACTGAGACCGGACTGATTCACTGTGCTTCGTCCATAGAACGCCATTCGAGATACTGATATGTTTTCACGAATCCTGATTGCCAACCGCGGCGAAATAGCGCTGCGTATCATCCGTGCCTGTCATGAGCTTGGTGTCGAGGCGGTGGTGGTCTATTCCGAGGCCGACAGAGACGCTCCGTATGTGAAGCTCGCCGACGAGGCCGTCTGTATCGGGCCGCCCGACTGTGCCAAAAGTTACCTGAACATCCCGCGTATAATAAGCGCCGCCGAGATCACCGACGTTGAGGCTATTCACCCCGGCTACGGCTTCCTGGCGGAAAACACAAACTTCGCACGCATATGCCGGGAGTGCGGGATAACGTTCATCGGCCCCCCCGTCGAGGCAATGCAACTGCTCGGCGACAAGGTCCAGGCACGCGAGCTGGCCCGCAAGGTCGGCGTGCCGATAGTGCCCGGCTCAGACGGCGCTCTTGAGAAAGACTCCGACGCCCGGGCGCTGGCAAACAAAATGGGCTACCCGGTCATAATAAAAGCCGTTGCCGGCGGAGGCGGACGCGGTATGAGGGTCGTGCACAACGATATCAACCTGCGCTCGGCGTTCAGCTCGGCGCAGGCCGAGGCCAAAGCGGCCTTCGGTGACGGCAGCGTATATCTGGAGAAGTTCATAGTCGAGCCCCGCCACGTGGAAGTGCAGGTAATGGCCGACAGTAAGGGCAACGTTTTGCACTTCTACGAAAGGGACTGCTCCATCCAGCGAAGACATCAGAAGATGATCGAGGAATCGCCGTGTCCCATCCTGGACAAGCCCACCAGGGAGAAACTCGCCGAAGCGGCCCTGAAAATTATCAAAGAGGCCAAATATGTAAACGCCGCTACGGTCGAGTTCATTCTGGACAAGGACTCGAATTTCTACTTCATTGAGGCAAACACCAGAATCCAGGTCGAGCATCCGGTCACCGAGATGGTCACCGGCCATGACCTGATCAAGTGGCAGTTGAAAATCGCCTCCGGCGAGACGATCAAGATCAGCCAAAAAAGCATCAAGACTACCGGCGTGGCGATTGAGTGCCGGATAAACGCCGAGGACCCTGAAAACGACTTCTCCCCATGCCCCGGCACGATTACAAGGTATATCCCGCCCGGCGGGCCCGGCGTCAGAGTCGATACGCACGTCCACCAGGGCTGGACGGTCTCGCCGTGCTATGATTCGATGATTGCCAAGGTAATCGTGCACCAGAGAACGCGGACAGAGGCCATAGCCACGATGAAAAGGGCGCTGCGGGAATTCGTTATCGAGCCGATAAAGACCACCATTCCCGCCTGCCTGAAAATCCTCTCGCACAACCTGTTCGTAAAGAGCAAGATTGACACCGGCTTCGTCGAACGTAACTTTTAGTGAACCGAGCCGCATCCCGGCACGCCGGGGTTAATATTCATGTTCCATACTGTGCCAAAAGGTAAGGAGAAATCTATGAATCGTCGCAGCTTTCTGAAAATCACAGTCGGCGCGGGCCTGCTGGCCCCAGGGGCAGCATCGCTGTGGCGGCTTGGGGCCGTGCCCGCATTCGGGGCGGTCAACAAGAAGCCGAATATCGTTCTCGTCGTAATCGATGAACTCGGATACTACGAACTTTCGTGCATGGGCAATCCGCTTTTGGAAACGCCTAACATGGACCGAATGGCCACAGAAGGCATGAGGTTCACGCAAATGCTGGCCGGCGGGCCGGTATGCGCCCCGACTCGCTGCTGCCTGATGACGGGCAAGCACTTGGGCCATGCATCCGTTCGCACGAATCCCGGGCACGAGGCGATTCGCTCCGAGGACGTCACCGTCGCCCAGGTCCTCAAGAGGGGCGCCTACGCTACCGGCGGCTTCGGCAAATGGGGTATCGGCGGACGCGGTACGACCGGCGTGCCCGAAAAGCACGGTTTCGACATATTCTTCGGCTACTATGACCAGGTCCATGCTCATACCTTCTTCCCCGCATACCTGATAAAGAACAGCCGGGAGGTTCCGTTGGAAGGCAATACCGGCGCCCTGTACGAGGGCGAGACATTCTCGCATCATGTGATCTTCGAAGAAGCGATGAAGTTTATACGCGACAATAAAGACAGGCCCTTCTTCTGCTATTGTCCCTGGACGCCGCCACACGGCCAGTGGGGGCTCCCGGAGGACGAGCCGGCCTGGCAGAAGTACAAGAATAAGAAATGGGACGCCGGATACTCGATGAAGAAGGACGAGGCGCAAAGATATGCGGCCATGGTCAATATGGTCGATAGACAAGTCGGCCAAATCCGGGATCTGCTCGCAGAGCTGAAGATCGACGACAATACCATCGTTATTGTCGCCGGCGATAACGGCGGCAACTCGTATTTCAAAAACGACAGCCATCCGCACGGCTTCTTCGGTCCGAACGTCGATCCCAAAACCGGCAAGGTCTTCAGAGGGCAAAAAGGCCTGCTCTACGAAGGCGGCCTGCGAATTCCATTCATTGCTCTCTGGCCCCGCAAAATAAGTGCCGGAACAGTCAGCGACCACCTCGGCTATTTCCCGGATATCATGCCGACGTTTGCGGAGATTGCAGGACTCGAGTGCCCCGAGGATATCGACGGAATCTCGATAGTCCCGACGCTGCTCGGCGAAAAGCAGGCCGGACACAGGCAGGAACAGCACGAGTACCTCTACTGGGAGTTCATGGGCCAGACCGCCGTACGCTGCGGCGACTGGAAAGCCTGCAAACCGAGGAAAGGCCCGTGGGAGCTGTACGATCTGAGCAAAGATATCGAAGAGAAAGACAACGTGGCGGCACAGAACCCCGCGATATTGGACAAGATGATTAAGTATGCAACCGAAGCGCATCAGCCTCATGTCCCCGGGGAAATCCTGGATATGGACATGTGCATGAAGGACCACCAGAAGACGAAAAATCCAAAGCCCTCGGAACGGCGGCAGTAAG
>JBDREF010000029.1:0-7478 GCA_043820045.1 Planctomycetota bacterium
ACGGTATCGTAATCTGTGCCGATATAGATGGTGTGCAGCTTGGCTCCGAAGCCTGCCGTCCAGCTAAGCTCTGCATCCACGGCTACAAATTCGGTGCCATCGGCTGGGTCGGGATTGTAAGCCGTCCTGGGGGGAATCGTAAAGCTCCAGACATCGCCGGTGTGCCTCGTAGTGCCGTTGGCCTCAACTTCATCTATCCTCCAGTAGTACGTGGTTCCCGGAACAAGGCCGTCCGGGAAGGGAAATCCGGGAAAACCTATAACATAGGAAGTCGAGGTTTGATTACCACGGAACGCATCGCCGGTTCCGTTGAGCACATCGTCAAAATTGTCGCCGAAGTAAACATCGTGTGTGGCAGCAGTCTCTCCCGGCAGCCAATTGAGGCTCGCCCACGTATCGAAATACATGGAACCATCAGCCGGGTCGGGATTGTAGGCAAACATACTCGTGTATTCTATATGCAACAACGGCGACGGCTCCCCTGTGCCGGACTCGGCAACTCTATTGCCCACCGACGGAGTGACCGGGTCGTCGGTGATTATTATCACCAGTGCATTGCCCACGGCCCAACCGTCCTGGGCCACTATCTCCGTGATAACGGAGGAAATGTCTGAGGTCTTGTGTTTTCCGCCTGTTGTAGGCCAGGGTTCCGGAGACCACGGCACGTTGGCTATCGTTCTTGGCCTGGAAACAACATTCCTATCGGCGCTTGTAAAGGGCGGGGCATCTGGAGTCAGTTCACCATCGATGATGAGGTTGACCACTTCAGGCCCGGTCGTCTCATCCTGTGTGAACTCAACATACGCCTTAGTGACGGTAGCGTTTTTCGGAACAGCGACGTTCAGGAAACGCAGGCCTATCACCTGCAAACCGCCATCGTTCGGAAACTCAAGATCGCTGCTGGTGAGATACATGCCTCGATCCAATTGATCTTCGACAGCATCATTGCCGCCAGCGATGTTCGCCTCCCATACGACAGCGCCAAAGGTTGTGCTCGTGACACAGAGGCTGAGTACCAGAGCAAAGGCCAGAAACAACAATTTTCTACACATGATAGTTCTCCTTCCAAAAGGACTCAGAATTGAATGGCAGGCCGCAGTTCGAAGGGCCACGCCTGTCTATGATACATATCCGCAGCCGCCCACATGGATTCTTAGTGAGTTGATTCCACCTCCTTTCTTCAAAAGCCCGAAGTCAAATCAGACTTTAGAAGTTCGAAATAGGCTATCGGAATTCTCGGCTGCTGCAAAACTTACAGCCCACAGGTACCGATAATATTCTTTATACACGATTGGCCGGTGGGTCGTCAAGGGAAATTCCCACGGAAATCCTCGGAAAGCCCGAAATTTGCTCTGATTTCCCTGGAAAACGACGCGGGAATAGCCGGTTCATGCCCGGAGGTGCAGGTTGGTGCGGGGGCCGGTACTTTTCGTTGATTTGCAGCCTCACAAGTGGTACAAATATACTTGTACTCACGGTTTGCCCACGTAATAGGCTGGAGAGTTGTTATGAATAAGCGAAGCAATTTCATCCCGTTCGAAAGGAGAATTGACAAAAGCTACGGCCAAAGATCTCCTGCCGCATTTACTCTGATAGAACTTCTGGTCGTAATTGCCATCATAGCATTGCTGATGGCGATCTTGATGCCGGCCCTGAACCGGGTGAAAAAGCAGGCCAGAGGCGTTGCGTGCCTAAACAGGCTCAAACAATGGAGCTTGTATTTTGCGATGTATGCCGAGGACCACGACGGGCGATTCATGGAGGGGCACACGGCCCAGCCTCAGGCCAATCGGTGGGTCAGCGCACTTGGGGACTACTATAAATGGGATGACGAATTCACCTGTTGCCCCAACGCCACCAAGCCGTGGGTTGATAAGAATGGGGTCAGTGAGGGAGCTGAGGGAACAGCCGTTGGTGTGACTATGGCGTGGGGCTATATGAACCAGAGTCACTGGGCCAAGCCAATTAAGGGAAGCTACGGTATCAACGGCTATTGTGTTAATGTCCAGGCAGGGACGGAACCTCGCGGGCAGGCAAATTGGTACTGGCGCGGGCCGAATGTGGCTGGGGCGGCATACGTGCCCTTGTTTCTGGGGGCCCAGCGCTATAATGGTGTGGTGGACTCCCTGGATGATCCGCCGGCATATAACGGCCAGGGGTGGTCTGAAGGCGGCGGCGGGCGTATGTTACGCTACTGCTTAAACCGGCACGATGGCTTTGTGAACGGGCTTTTTCTGGATTTCTCCACCAGGAAAATAGGGCTTAAGGAGTTGTGGACGTTCAAGTGGCATCGACAGTACAACACCAGCGGTCCCTGGACAACGGCAGGCGGTTGTCAGCCAGGTGATTGGCCGGAGTGGATGAGACCCTTCAAAGACTATTAGCGAACAGAAACATCGGTTCTACTGCGGCCGGTTATCGATTTGCTGCCTATCGTCAAGAGTAATTTCATCCAGCCTGATACCTTCGGACTCCGCCGCCCAAGGTCTCCGGGACGTCCGGCGCCGGGTGTAAAAAATAATCGTGAATCGGCAGCGCTTGAAAGAGGTTAGGTATGGATGTATAGTTGCTGCGTCTTAGGCGCCAAGGGCGGCTGAATTACGACGATAGTGGGATTTGAAAGATTGACAATTGAATCAGGCACACATAATAAAAATTACTTCGGAGCTGTCACTAAGACGCAATCAGGTGGAGGCTGCGGCCGAGCTGCTCGAAGGCGGCGCCACGATACCGTTCATTGCGAGGTATCGCAAAGAAGCCACGGCTTCCCTGGACGAGGTTGCCGTCACTGCCATCCGCGACAGGCTCAATCAGTTAAGAGAGCTGGATGACAGGCGTCAGTCCATAATCAAGTCTCTCGACGAGCGCGGTCAGCTTACCGAAGAGCTTAAAGACGCAATCATGCAGGCCGAGACGATGACCGTCCTGGAGGATATCTATCTGCCGTATCGACCGAAGCGGCGGACACGTGCGACAATCGCCCGTGAGAAGGGGCTGGAGCCTCTGGCTGAGTTGATTCTTACTCAGGACCGCGCCGTTGACCCCGAAGACGAAGCGAAGGCTTTCGTAGATGAAAGCAAGGGTGTCGAGTCCGTCGAGGACGCCTTGGCCGGGGCGAGAGACATCATTGCCGAGTCGGTCAACGAGGACCAGGCCGCGAGAACCGGGATTCGCGAGCTGTTTTTCAAGAAAGGCTGCTTCCGATGCAAAGTAGTGCAGGGCAAGGAAGAGGAAGGGCGCAAATACGAGGATTATTTCGACTGGGAAGAGCCGGTTGCCAAGGCTCCATCACACCGGATTCTTGCGATGCGAAGAGGTGCGAGGGAGGAGTTTCTCAGGTTGCAGGTGATCGTGCCCGAGGAACAGGCACTGCGAATACTCGAAGAGTTGTTTGTGAAGGGACAGTCGGCGTCTTCGGCGCACGTTGAAGAAGCCGTGGCTGACAGCTACAAGAGACTCCTGGCGCCTTCGATGGAAACCGAGATTCTGGGTGCGACGAGAGAGCGAGCCGATAAAGAAGCCATACGGGTCTTTGCGGAGAATCTGCGGCAGCTTCTGCTTTCCCCGCCCCTGGGCCGGAAAAATGTCCTGGCGATAGACCCCGGCTTTCGCACGGGATGCAAGGTCGTCTGCCTTGACAAGCAGGGCCAGTTGAAACATTCCGACGTTATCTATCCGCATCAGGGCCAAAAAGCGGCGGCAGCGGACGTATCGAAGATGACCTCCTTATGCAAGCGGTTTGATATCGAGATAATCGCCGTCGGTAACGGCACGGCGAGCCGCGAGACCGAAGCCTTTATAAGGAACATCAAATTTCCCAAAGATATTCCCATCGTAATGGTCAACGAAAGCGGCGCGTCGATCTACTCGGCATCGCAGGTGGCCCGTGAGGAGTTTCCCAATGAAGACCTGACAGTCCGCGGCGCGGTCTCCATCGGGCGAAGGCTTATGGACCCTCTTGCGGAGCTGGTCAAGATTGACCCGAAATCGATCGGAGTCGGTCAGTATCAGCACGATGTGGATCAATCGATGCTCAAGCAAAGCCTCGACGACGTCGTCGTTAGCTGCGTTAACAGCGTCGGCGTCGAAGTGAACACGGCCAGCAAGCAGTTGTTGACATACGTCTCCGGGCTCGGGCCGCAACTGGCTCAGAATATCATCGATTACCGAAACGGAAACGGGCCCTTCAAGTCACGTGCTCAGTTCAAGAAGGTTCATCGTCTCGGAGAAAAGGCTTTCGAGCAGGCGGCCGGTTTCCTGCGGATAAGGGATGCCGTAAATCCGCTTGATTCGAGCGCAGTTCATCCTGAAAGCTATCATGTTGTCGAGGCAATGGCTGGCGATGCCGGCGGTTCGGTTGCGGACCTTATGCAGGACAAGTCCCTTCGAGTGAAAGTTCGTTTGCAGAACTACGTCAGCGGTACCATCGGGCTGCCCACGCTCAACGACATTATGCAGGAATTGGCCAAGCCCGGCAGGGACCCCCGCAAGCAGTTCGAGATGTTCAGCTTTGCTGAAGGCGTCAACAGTATCGAAGACCTCCAGGCCGGCATGAGTTTGCCCGGAATTGTCACCAATATCACCGCCTTCGGCGCATTCGTGGATGTAGGGGTCCATCAGGACGGCCTTGTGCATATCAGTCAAATGGCAGACCACTATGTGAAGGACCCGGCAGACGTGGTGAGCGTGCACCAGAAAGTCAACGTCACCGTTCTCAACGTTGACCTTGCCAAGAAGCGAATCAGCCTCTCAATGAAAGGCGACGTTGCAACTCGCTCCAGGTGAAAATTGGGCCCCGCTTGCAATTCACAGATCTGCGACGGCGGACTTGATTTGCTCGAAGTCTTCTTCGGCGAGCTGCCTGCCGTAATTGCGCATTACCTTGCCGATGTTGCGCCATGCCGTCCAGACCGAACCTTTGCCCTTAGGTGCCGAGAGCTGTTTGGCGACAAGGGCTGCTTCGGAATCGATAAACCGTTCGAGGGTCTTGTCGTCCCACTTCGGCATTCTCTGTGCGAGTGTTGCGAGCCGCGAGACAATCTTTTCCGTAATCATACGTCCATCTTCGGCCGAAGCCTCTTTGGGGTCGCGCCCGCCTACGCCTCTATACGGCGGATCGCCCAGCCGCGACAGATCGACCGTTTCTGGATACAGGTGCATCATCAGCGAGGTCTCGCCCCATGCCGCATGGTCGCCGGTGTAGCCCGCGTCCATCGCAAGTATATATTCGGGCGTTCCGAGCACGGGAATGCCCAAAGCACGGCTCATGCGGACCGCGGTCTCGCGGACTACGATCTGCTGCGCAGCGCCGTAGTGGCCGGTTAGGATGATGATTGCGCGGAACCCGTCGCGGGCCATTTCCCGGCAGAGCTGTTCGAGCCAGGGCCGCAGGAGTTGCGAAAAGACGCTGTTTTCCGCATCCATGATAAACGTATGCGGCTGATCCAAACCTCCGACGCCGCCGTAGAGAGTTGGAGCGACCAGGCCGCCTCCTTTTTGTGCTGCCCGAACGCATAGGGCGTGCGCCTTGACCGCATCGACGCCCACGACGTTGTGTACACCGTGCCATTCAATTGTTCCGAGCGGCTGGAAAATTGTCGGGCATTCGGCCTGCGCCTCATCGATCTCTTTAGGGCGGAGAAATTCAAGCCGTACCTGACGATTAGGCGCAAGGGCGGCATCGTTCGTCTCCTGTCCCAGAGAGCCGGAGCCAATCATCGCACTGACCGCCGCGGCACTCAGGAATTCTCGTCGTCCAAGTCTTTTGCCCATGCCCAGTCCCCTTTCTTTCAACGCAAAAAAGCCCCCGGATATTAATGAGTATGTAGGGTGTGCAGCACGTCTCTTGCTGCACACGCGGAATCTCTACGATTCTGTTATCCTCAAAGTTGGCAGACCAGATGTTATTGTAGCCGCATCGATTGCGAAGGGCAAGTGCGTTTGGGACCGCGCAAGTTGCAGAAGATTCGGGTCAAAACAGGGGAATGTGGTTTGTCCGGACTATTTTCCCATGAAGGTATTCACTGCGTTGGGTCTTCCAACCTGCTGCTGGCGGCGGTAACCGGCGGAATTAAAGGGCCCCCGGACACCTTTAATTCCCCAATAGATAATCTTTATTTCTTCCTTTTCTTCCTTGCTCACAAGGCAGACACATCTATAATTGAACATAGCGGATATAACAGCTCTGAAGCGGCAACGTCGTACCTTGTGCTTTCTTGCTTTATGAAGAGAGGCTTGCGATGTTATGCGGAAACCATATAAGACCCCCACTAAGAAGGATAACTGGCCTAAGTCGTTTCCAAAGGATTACTTGCGGACTTCGGGCAGAGGGCTGTTATACTGACACTCGGAGAGTTCAGGAGTCTTCTGCGGAAACCATATATACATTCTTAGGCATGTGAAAGGAGGTGAACCGAAGCGAACTAATTAAGGCGAGATCGTGCGTGTTGTTCGTTGCATCCATTCGCGTTTTGATCGAGCCTAACCTTTAGGCTTTAAAGGCGATTTATGCAACACGAACATCAACCAAAACAAATAGAAAGGAGAACAAAACATGCCCTTACTCAAAAGCCCAACCGGCGAACAACATTCCGGTAAAGAACTTGTCGAAACGCTAATGGCACCTGATGGAAAGGTGCTATATTCGGCAAAGCACAAGGTTAACCCTGATAGCACATTGGAAACGACAGAGGAGAATTGGCATCATGAGCCTCTAAAAAGTCTAAACCAAGATTTATTGAAAGGAGTAGAACCAAAGGTTGGTGTAGCTGGTGCAGTGGGGGATGCTGCCGCAACTGCCGTAGCGGCTGGCAAACTAGCCTGGGATATTATTAAAGAAGGAAAGGTAGTCGGTCAGTCGAGTGATGCAATGACTTGTGTGCTGTCCAAAGCGGATATGGATCCAATGAACTATGTGGGGGCCAAGGATAATTCATCTCGTGAATACAGGTGGGAGGTCAATGATGCCTTCACGTTGTTTGGGAAGATTAACTACGTAACAATTCGGGTAAAAGCGGATGGGAAATACCTTGCGACTCCTAGTTCAGCTTCCCCTGCGCCTAAGGGTTACTATTTGCCAAGCGTCTATTTAGATGTTGCGCAATGCACCGTAAATTTTCCTTGTTCCGCAAGTGGTTCAGCCAACCTTGCGAATCCATCGAATATTGGACGTGAAGGAGAAGCCAATGCAGAGGTGAAGATATACGCTAAACTTACTGCTGGATGGTTTGCACAACACTTAGGTATCACTGTTGCTTTTAAGGCTACAGGCAAAAGTGGATTCACGCTCTTGGGGGGAGAATAGCTTCTGGCGAATTAACATGGTAAGTGCAACACGGGTATAGAGCAGACATCGCGAGTCAAATCCGGTAGCTTGGAGTTGTACAAAGACTTCAGACTACGGAGTGCTCGCGATGTCGTACAACCATCTTACCATGGACGAACGAAATGTCATCTATAGAATGCAATGGCAAGGTTAT
>JBDREF010000030.1:0-6508 GCA_043820045.1 Planctomycetota bacterium
TCGTACCTGGGTGAGAGTGCCCTGTGCCAGCGGAATGCACAGCGCAACTGACTACCACTATACAGGCAAGGGTCCCGCAGGCTGCGAACGAGCATCCCCGCCGGGATAAGCAGCACATAGGCCGAGAGAAAAATCATGATCGCGGCATTGATATTAACGCAAAGGGTCAGTTGTTTCTTCATTGCTTACCTCTCCGGCTATGCCGAAACATGCTTGAGGGTAGCACGCATGCAAGTCGATGTCAACCAAATCCGGAGCATTTTCCCCCGCGAACTTTTTGTTGGAGTGCGGCGTAAAAAGTCGTATAATACCAAAAGTGGGTTTTCGGAAGGAGGCATCAAATATCTGGTGAGTGGGTTTGACAAGTTAATACGGGGGCGAATGGCTTCGACCGGATGGCGGACGGTCAAGTTGCATGCTCAGGACGCCGGTTGGCCTGGCTAATCATCCGGCAACAAATCTTAATTGGCAACTCTCAGTTGCGCATGGCTGCTTAAATTAGCGGTCCGTCCTGCCTGACTTTGCCTGTGGGTTGGGTAAGGGCGTCAAACAGCAGGCTGGCTGAGCCGGTTTTTCGGGCCGGTAAGGTAAGAACTCTCCGAAATAGCCGAGTTGAAAGCCTGTCGTTTGGCGATCAGCAAGGCGAAAAAACAATCAAACGACTAAGCATGTAGACGCTTGCCTCGAAGCATCTCGGGACGGGGGTTCGAATCCCCCCGCCTCCATTCTACCGAATCGTTTGTAAGTTGTTGTTCTGGCAGCAACTTAACAGCTTTTGCCGTGACATCCGATTCGGTTTCATGCACCGTATTCGCACCTACTTGGCCCAAGAGCACCCGGTCGGCGACCATTTCGGCCACTTTAGCGAGACGCTCGTTTCGGGTCCGACCGTAAGTGTTGGCAAAATCGGGAAGCCCATGGTTGACGTACGTCGAAGAAGCGCCGAAATGTTGGATTTTTCGGCGAACGGGGTTATTTCTTGCTCTCTGGCAAGAGTGCCGGCCGAGTCGACGGTCAGAGGTCTTGAAATCGAACCACATGTTGTGCTATTATGGAAGTTGTAGCTTGTGGGAGTACCGTCTGTGAACTCAGAGGAGAAGACCGGATGAGACACTGTTTACCGGAACGATTGAGGAGGGCGAGCTTGCAGGGCTCCTGAGCAGCGACAGGGGTGGAAACGGAGATCACGGGAAAGCGGGCCCCGCGAGTCCCCAGAGGAGTTGGAAGTTGGGAGATGAAGATCAAAGCTGGCGAGAGAGAATTCACCGGAACTCTTACGATTACTGCCGACAAGGAAGGCAATCTAAGCGGTATGTGGAAAAGCTCCAGGGGCGAGAGCAAGGTTTCAGACTTGAAATACGAAGGACCGCAAGCTGACTTTCAAGAGAGTGATCCAGAGAGACAACGGCGAGCGGGAGATGGCCTTTGAAGGAACCGTTGGTTACAATTCGCTTGAGGGAGTGTTCAGGAGCGACAGTGGAGAAGCTCCAACCGAGGGAACACTGGTTGGTGCTTCACTGGCCGGAACGTGGAATCTCGATATTGACGTTTTGTCCAAAAAACGCACATTCATGGGCCTGCCGGAGTATTTTCCGGCGGGCTTTCTTTACGTATTGATCCTCAAAAGTGTTTTGCGGCCGTAGAATGGACGATTTGGCCTTGAGGCATATCGCGCTAATTTTCTGATATCGCGCTTTAAAACGGGTCTGAAAGTGTGCTATAATTACCCCAGAGAAGCACCGCGTTTGGAAGAGAAGCTTCAAAGAATACCAAAGAATGATTTAAGAAGAAAGGGGCGGCGTCATGTACAGGCGAAGAGCATTCACTCTAATCGAGCTTTTGGTCGTCATTGCCATCATTGCAATACTGATGGCCGTTCTGATGCCGGCCCTGAACATCGCCAGAGACCAGGCGAGGCGGATTCACTGCATTAGCAATGTAAAGAGCCTTACATTGGCGTGGTTGCTGTACAAAGACGATAATGACGACAAACTGGTTGGCGGCCTTCCCCAACGACAGATCGACGCATGGATGTTAGGTCCGCAGGGCAATGATCCCGATCCCATCGAGAAGGCGAAGGAAGGACTGAGGCGCGGCAAGCTCTTCCAGTATGCCAAGAAGGTCGAAGTGTACGAGTGCCCCTCCGACGAACGCCGAAAGCGGGCCAATCAACTGGCCTACGGCAGCTATTCCGTGTCCGGTGGAATGAACGGCGAAGAGAAAGAGTGGAGCAACAGGGCTCTCTATACATACGGCGAGATACCACATCCGGCCGGCAAACTTGTCTTTGTGGAGGAAATTGATCCGAGAGGATGGAATATGGGTTCCTGGGTAATGGATCCCGAGGGAAACAATTGGATCGACCCGCTGGCAATCTGGCACAGCAAGAGCAAAGGTGTGATGAGTTATGCCGACGGCAGCGCGATAATACACACATGGGTCAACAAGAGCACAATAGATCTGGCTACCCGCGCCGCCTGGGGCGACACAAGCGTATTCAATTTCTCCCCCCCCGCAGACGAGCGTGACGACATCGAGTTCATGCACAAGGGATACGCCATACTGCCCGCGGCACGAAGATAGTCGCGAAAGGCCGCTGACGGGAGCCAGGAAAGGCTCTTTCGGGGAAAGACCGCTCAGATGTTCGATTTCTTTGAGCAGCCCCACACGCTGATAGGCGCAGCAGTCTTGGTCTTGTTCAGAATACCGACCTTCCGCAGCGTTGTTCCGGAAGCAGGGGCTTTTTCTTAAGCCAGCCCTCAAGAAAGCCGAATTCGTCCCAAAAACAACCGGGGCCTATACCGAGTGAATCAGTACAGGCCCCAGATTGGTGCAACCTCATTCTATCAGCAGTTCAATTGCCTGCCGCTTTCATAGTCTCTTGAAAACCTACCGGATCAGCCGTATATCGTCGAAGTACATCGTTCCTGTGCCTCCGGCGGCTCCCGGCGCGCCGGGACCTTTGGTTCCGATGCCGATTGTAATCGTATTGACATTGGCGAGGTTCACGCCCGCAAACGCCGTCAGGTCAACAACCCACTGCGTCCATCCGCCTTTCTGCGTAGCCGCAGGGTCGTCATGATAGACAACCGCTGTTCCGTTGAGTGCGACGAACATCCGGTCGGCGGAATTACCCGAAGCGCCTCGGAACCACAACGACAGCTTCGTGACGCCTTCATCGGTCCAGTCACGGGGGTAAACTAACGTCAACGTTGCCTCGGATGTCTTATTGGTGTTGTCATAGCGATAAATCATCGACTGGGAGCCGCCGTGAACGATAGTCTGCTCGGCGTAGGGAGGCAAATCATTGCCAACCAGAGCACCGTTATTTGTGGTTCCGAAACCGTCAATCCAGTTATCGAATATCCTGTTGCTGTTGGGGTCAGGCGGGTCGATGTCGTTGTAAGATTCGAAATCCTCCACAATCATGAAGCCGGCCGTAATGAAATTCCAGACGAGACCTTTCACCGGACCTGTGCTATAGACTGCATCAACGCGCCAATAGTAATCGCTGTTCCATGCGAGCTTGCCCGGATCGTAGCTCTCGGCGCCCGATGCCTTATTGCCCTTGAACTCCGGGGAGGCAGTTGTCGCATTCTTCACGGCGTCTCTGTCGGTCCCGAAGTAAACATCATGCGATACCGCGTTGGCTGCCGGTATCCAGTTGAGCGTTGAACTGATCTGCACATCCACAGCACCATTGGCCGGTTGCAGACTGCCGGCAGCGTCGGGAGTGGTGAATCCCCAGACATCACCTTTATACGTTGCAATGGCGTCAAACTCATCTACCCGCCAATAGTAGACTTTCTCTCCCTGGAGAGGACCGGGATTGTAAGTTGTCGTGCCTTGCGGAAGTCCTCCGGCTGCGTTGCTCACGGTGTCGTAATCATCGCCCAGGTAAACAGTATGCAATTTAGCGCCATAGCCTGCTGTCCAGCCAAGCTTGGTATCGGTAGCTACGAATTCGGCGCCGTCAGCCGGGTCGGGATTGTAGGCCGTGTTGGGTGCAATCGAGAAACTCCAGACAGAACCCCTCCATGGGCTGTTCGGCTCAGCATCGTTGACCTCGTCGATTCTCCAGTAGTAAGTCGTACCTGGAACAAGGCCGTCGGGATATGGGAATCCTGGAAAGCCTACCACCAGCGTCGTCTCCACCTGGTTGCCCACGAAAGTGTCGCCGGTGCCATTTTTGACATCGTCGAAATTGTCGCCGATATACACGTCATGGGAAACTGCAGAATCTATCGCTCGCCAGCTAAGGCTGGCCCACGTTGCATCAAGAAAAGCACCATCGGCCGGGTTCGGGCCAAAGGCCTGCGTGGCCGCTATCGTATTCAACGTTGGCACACTGTAACTTGTGTGTTCCCTTGAGGCGAATCCCAGGTTATGCGATCCGTTTCCCGTTGTCCTGCGAAGCAAGAGCGTAATCTGATTATCGGTATCGGCGTTGATGAAATCGACCAACGCGGGGTCACTAAATGAAACGGTATCCCCGGCCGGAGTTTGATCGACAATGAAAGAGCCCAACATTGTCGCCTCTTCAGTGAAGTCGTGGTTTGCCGTATTGTTGCCCGGGGCGTTGTTCCAGGTGATCTCAGTCTCGATCCAGGTGTGATCCAGGGATTCTGCAAGCCCATAGACCTCAACAGTAAAGGTTTGCGGCGTTGTTCCACCACCGCCCTCGTTGTTCGTCGAAACAGTCAAATCGAGCGAAGCTTCCATGATCGTACCCGCAACGTCAAAACGCATATAGACCTTACGGTCATTATCGCCGCCGTTGTTATTCTTGATCAGAAGGCCCGTAGCAGTTCCGTAGTTAATGTCAGCATTAGCGGAACCCCTTATATAGGCGTCAGCCGTTGGCTCGCCCGCCTGTGCGTTACTTATCAGGCTCAGTACCGGTACAACAAAGGAAATCAAATAAATCAATTTTCTACACATCACAGTACTCCTCTATCAAAAAGATCTGAATTGAAACGACGAGTTATAAGTCCTGACCACACTGCATCCCGGCGAAAGGAAAAGACAACGATGGACGAATCGTCCATCGTCCCTCGTCATTTCGTCTCTCGTTAATCTATCGGCTCAACCGTATGTCGTCGAAGTACATAGCTCCTGAACCACCGGCCGACGTCATGCCGGATTTGCTGCCCAGGCCGACTGCAATCTTATCCACGTTCGTAAGATTGATGCCCTGGTCGGCAAACGTCTGTAACGGGATTCGCCACTCGGTCCAGGCGTCGATTGTCGCCGCGGCCGGATCGCTGTTGGCCACAATTGCGGGGGCCCCACTGGTGTTGGAAACCGCCACATAAAGCGGCTCAGCCGCGTTGCTGGTAATGCCGATATCCTGGCTCATCCACTGACCGGTCACGTTGCCGGTCGTCGTGACGTTTGTGAATACGGCCTGAGACGTCAAGGCCGCATCATGGCTGGTCACCGCCAGACCGATGTAAACGTTCGAGGCCATTTGGATGCTCTGAGGCATCGCGCCTGTGACCGGCTGCCAGGCCGTGCCGTTGGCCGAATGCGAAACCGTAAAGGTACCGCCTATGTCCCGCTCCACCTTCACCCAGTACGGAGCTGTAATCCCGGTCTGATTGGTGTTGAAACTGGCATCACCGGTAATGAGACGGCCCTGTGAGGCGGCACCGTTGCTCGGGGTAACGCACCCGAACATGTGCTTTGAGCCGCCGTCAAGGGTCTCACGAATCATCACTCCGGCCTTGGCCCAGCCGTTCGTGTTCTGGACGCTCTCGACTCTGGCCACGATGGAACCGGCACCGTTAAGCATCTTGTAGGCGAAGTGGAACTCATCGTGATAATCGCCTGCAGTGCCGACATCCCAGATGTCCGTGCCGGAGCCTGTCATTGTATAGGTGCCGGCCGGGCTTTCCGCAAAGCTGCCGACTGAGGCAGGAAGCCCGTGGAACCAAATCACCAGATCTGAGACACCATCCGCGGTCCAGTCACGCGTTGAAGCCAACGTCAGTGTCGCCTCGGAACTCTTGAGGTTGTTGTCGTAGCGATACGGCATGGACTGGCTGCCGCCGTGGACGACAGTCTGCTCGGCGTAAGGAGGAAGGTCGTTGCCGACCAGAGAGCCATTGTCCGTGGCCCCAAAGCCGTCGATCCAGTTGTCGAATATCCTGTTGCTCGCCGGGTCCGGCGGGTCGATATCATTGCAGGACTCGAAATCATCCACCGCGATGAAATCGGCCGTCGTGAAACTCCAGACAAGCCCCTTGACCGGACCTGCATTATAGACTGCATCCACGCGCCAGTAGTAATCGCTCTGCCAGGCGAGTTTTCCGGGGTCGTAGCTCTCGGCGCCAAGGGCCTTGTTACCTTTGTACTCCGGCGAGGCAGTTGTGGCGCTCTGCACCGCATCTTTGTCAGCACCGAAGTACAGGTCATGCGATACGGCGGTAGTCGCCGGCGTCCAACTAAGCTTCGCGGTCATCGCCACGCCTGTCGCACGATTGGACGGCTGTGGATTGCCCGCGGC
>JBDREF010000031.1:0-16536 GCA_043820045.1 Planctomycetota bacterium
CGCCGCCAGACAATTCTTCATTCGATTTGACATTACCTCCGTCCTTCAGATGTTCAGCGTGGGCGGTCAGTCAAGAATCGAGGACATAAAACAGACGACAGAAATATCTCCGATTTATTGACACAACGTCCACAGCCTTTATCAGCCTAATTTGTATCAAATTGGCCGGTATGCCGTCAAGAAAAAAGTCAAATCCCTCGGTTTGCCGCCCGGTTGATAGGATTTGCTTTACGCGGAGACGACAATTTTTGCTGCTGCCGGGGCGAGAAAGCCGAAAATATATTCAGGCCTGTCCACGATGCAGTCTAATGACGCAGGCCATTAAGCGACTGCGGCAGATTAAAATGGTTACCGCTATAAGGAATAATTCGGTTTTTGACTCCATAGCGATGGTTGTCGTTCTCCTGATGGCCATCGGAACGGTCTTCGTCTTCTCGGCCAGTGCTAATATTGCCCAGGAACTCGATTTGCAGAGATTCTACGATTATCCGGGCCTGCGACAACTGCTGTTTTTTCCGCTGGCCTGCCTGATCATGTACGCCTTCTCCTGTCTCGATTATCACAGACTCAGTCTCAACAAAGGCTGGTTGAGAAATCCGACCGGGTATTTACTGGTTCTCAGTATAGTGTTGCTTGCGATTGTTCTGTCGCAGAAGTTCTATCCGGCTCTTCCGGGTTTTGTTCCGAAGATAAACCAGCATTACCGTTGGCTGAAAATCCCCCTGGGGCCGGTGGCAATGAGTTTCCAGCCATCAGAGCTGGCGAAATGGGCAGTCATTTTCTTCATGGCGGCCGTATGCGAGAAGTTCGGCGATGAAATCAGGTTGTTTTGGAAGAGGTTTGTCCCGATCTGCTCGGTGGTTGGCGTCGTTGTGGCGCTCGTAATCGTCGAGGATTTCGGCACGGCGGCATTCATAGCGCTTTTGGCCTTCCTGATGCTGATAATAGCAGGCGTGAAGTGGTGGCATGTCCTGACCCCGCTGCCGTTTGGCGCCGCTGCCGTCTTCTTCATGTTGATTCGCTCGCCCACCCGCATGCGGCGAATCGCTGCATTCTTGCGCCCGGATGAGTGGACGGACTCGGCCGCCTACCAGGCAAACCAGTCGCTGATTGCCCTTGGCTCCGGCGGACTTTGGGGCAAAGGACTGGGCAGAGGAATATGCAAGTACGGCCATTTGCCGGAAGATACGACAGATTTCATTTTTGCAATTATCGGCGAAGAACTCGGTTTTGTAGGAAATGCGGCGGTCATCGTACTGTTCATCGTATTCGTCTGGCTTGGAATCACGCTGGTGCTGCGCTGCCGCGACCGTTTCGGCCAGCTTTTGGCCAGCGGAATCGTACTGGCAATCGCCATTCAGGCGGCGTTGAATATCGGCGTTGTAACGGTCGTCCTGCCGACGAAAGGGATACCTTTGCCGTTCGTAAGCGCCGGGGGAACGAGCATGCTCCTTTCGGCCGCCGCTGTGGGTGTCCTGCTGAACATAGCAAAGCAAAATCAAAACCCTGAAGCCGAAGATTCGATTTGAGATTTCAGATCTGAGATTCGAGGTTGCGCTGCATGGATCCTCGCCACGGGCAACGTACAATCAAGTCGGAGCGTCCTTGGGGCGATGTTTATATGTTCGTCCGCAACCAGCGGTGCTCGGTCGATTTGACTTTTGTCCGCGCTGGCGAGCGTTCCAGCCTACATTCACATAAGATCCGGCATGAGCTTTTTCATTTCCTCGACGACGGGGCGCACCTGGAACTGGACGGCCAGATCCGTCATCCAAACGCCCACGATGAATTCCTGATTCGGCCCGGCGTCAAACACAGGTTCTGGGCCGAAGATAAACCCTTCCGTATGCTCGTGGTGTCCTTCGGCAGGTGGGAAGCCGACGATCAGTGTCGGCTTGAGGACGACTACGGACGAGAAGGTGAAGAGCTGACTGTCTGACTGTGCCGGTCGAATTAGCGCCCGGCGCCTGCTTGCCATATCAGAAGCCAAAAAGATTAATGCCGGAGATAGCCGCGGTGACGATGCCGGCGGCTGCGAGGCCGGCGTCCAGGAGATGGCCCCGATAGGACTCGAGGCTCTTGATGACCTTCACTCCGATATAGATGGCGAAGAAAGCCGACAGGAAGCCGAGCGTGAACCTGCTTGCGAATCCGGCGCTCGTGGACGCAATCAGCAGACTCAGGATGCCGAGGCCAAGAGACCCTAAGGCCTTCTTCCTCAATGTCCCGTCTTGTGTACTCTCATCAGCCTGCTCCTCGCCGGCATTCTTTTCGCGCAGCAGCTTCTCTACTTCGGCTTTGCCGCGGCCGAACACCTCTTTAACGTCACCGGCGGCCGTGACTGCAACCTCCCGGACTTTCGGCGGTATCGCCACTTCGGTCCTGGTTTGGCCGAATGCCGATTTCACTTCCTCCTTCTTCATGACCCAAAGTGCCCATATTCCCATGGGTAAGCCAACGACAGCTCCCGGGGTGAAGGGGATCAGCGCCAGGATACTGCCGAGCCTGGCCAGGCGATATGACCGCAGTTGCATGAGATTCCATGCGCCGAGGACAACAAAGACTACATACGCGCCCATGACGACCGGGGCTATCAACTTCCCGCCGCCCGGCAGAAAACCGAAGGTCATGAGCCGGCCCGCGAGAGTCTCTCCCAGGAACCTGAATAATCCCGCCAGGACGACCCCGACCACGGCCAGACCGTTGATGCCCCCTGCCACAAGCAACCCCACCGCAGGAATCCACACGCGATGCCTGATGGCCTCCATACCGTCGCTGCTTTTGAGTGAAGCAGGTACCTCGCGGGCTGGCTCTTTTGCCTTACCTGCGCCGGAGATTGTCTCTACGTCGGTCTTAACCTCGGAAGCATGCTGATAGCGGCGTTCGGGTTCCTTCTCAAGTGTTTTCAATACAACTTCGTCCAGCCGCACATCTATGTGGACTTTGTTGGAAGGCAGTGGAAACCGGCCCAGCGGAAGTTCGCCCGTGAGCATCTCGTAGAACACTACCCCAAGCGAGTAGATATCCGCACGGTGATCCACCTGACCGGGGTGCTCTATTTGTTCCGGGGCCATGTAGTGCGGCGTTCCCATTCTCTGCCCGGCTTTTGTCAATGTGTATGCGGTTGCCGGGCGGTCCAGCAGCTTGGCCAGGCCGAAGTCGGCGATTTTTGCCTGCCCCTTTTTGTTGAGCAGGATGTTTTCCGGCTTGATGTCGCGATGCACGATCCCTTCTTCGTGTGCGTACTGCAGGGCTTCGCAGACTTGGGGTACGATGGCCAGCGCTTCGGCCGAGGAAAGCTGCCCTGCCTGGATCACGTGCCGTAAATCCGTGCCGTCCACGAACTCCATGATAAAGTAGTACAGGCCCGAGTCGGTATGGCCGAAATCGTAAACCATAACGATGCCCGGATGGTTCAGCCTGGCCAGGGAACGCGCCTCGCGGGAAAACCGCTCTGCGAAGGCTTCCATTTGACCGACCTGTGGCGGCAGGACTTTCAGAGCGACCAGGCGGTCGAGCTGTCTTTGCCGGGCCTTGTACACCGCGCCCATGCCCCCCTGCCCCAACAATTCGAGTATGTCAAGCTGTGGAAAATGCTTGGCCAATTCAGCCGGCTCGGGCGGAACGAAACCACTTGGCGGCGTTGCGATCGTAGGAATATCGCTCTGGTCGCCGGGCGTGCCGCTTTTTTCCACTTCGATGCCGGTTGGCAGGCCGAGCTTCATCAGGCATTGCGGACAAAGCCCCTGCGGAGCGTCGTTCGGCAGCTCGCCGCCGCATTCGGAACAATGTCTTTCTTCGACCATAAGAGTATCTCCTTTTCTGATTTTGCGTTCTTCTACAAGTAACTTAAGCAAATCACCAGAAAAGTTACACGCAACCGGACTTTTTTGCCGCAGCAGGGCGGCTCAGCCGGCCAGAGCGGCGAAAAGATCGCGGATTTCCTCGTTAATCTGATCTTCGGTAGTTACCGTCTGGGCGATTTCATCCCTAAGCAGCTCGCGGTATCGCTGCCGGAGGCGATGCACGGCGACTTTTACAGCCCCTTCGGTCATATTCAGCTTCTCGGCGGCCTCGCGGTAAGAGACCGCACTGTTCTTTGCGGTCAGGTAAGCTCGCAGGCAATCGAAGAGTTCTTTCTTTTTCTTTGTGGTAGCCTCAGCTTGCAGTTGGGCCATCGTCCTTTCGAGCACCGTCAGCGCCCAGGACCGCTCGAACAGCTTCTCCGGCGAGAACTCATCACGTTGCTGGAGCGCATATTGGCTTTCGGCTGTCTCGATATCCAAAGGCAGAATTTTCAGACCTCCTCCGCGTTTTCGCGCCCCGGCGCGAGCCCGTTCATTTGCCAGGAAGTGCTTTAGTGAGGCCAGCAGGAATGAGCGGAAACGGCCGCGTTTCGGATCGGCCAGGCGCAGGCCGCGCTTCTCCAGCAGGCCGGCAAAAAAAGCCTGGACATGGTCCTCGGCCTGATCGGCGTTGTGCCCCTGCCGTCGCAGATACGCATAGAGCGGAAACCAGTACGTCCGGCAGAGCGACTCCAGCGCCTGCCGGTAGCGAGTAGATTCAGGTTGCCCGGCCGCCATGACTACGCTCCAATGCGTCGTTGTGAAACGCCCGTCACCGGCCCAGGCCGAATCCCTGGATGGATAATTTGACATCTTTCTTCTGACCTTCTTTCAGCAATGCTCTCTGGCCTGCATATTGCAAGATATAGACTATTTATGAGCAAAATGCAATCGCGTCCGACCGTTTCTGCCGATGCCACATGTACTTCCTGCCGCCAGTCTTGAGAGAAATGATGGGCTCGACAACGCAATGGATTGAGATTGCCGCACCTGCTTATGGCGGACCGGCGGTCACATTCTCGCATCGGACGAGGCGGCGGCAATAAATCTTTTGACATTTGAATTGCCCGGCGTTACATTTCGAGAAAGTCTGCTTCTCCACACGAAAACAGACATTTTCAAGAAGGGAGTAAGAAAATGAAAACGAGAGTTTGGCTTATTCTGGTTTTGGCTGTGGCAGTAATCTATATCACCGGCTGCAAGAAAACCCAGACAACCCCAACAGAGCCGGAAGCTCAGGGCGAAACGAAGGAGGCCATGCGAATGAGCGCCAAGAAAGAATCTTTCGGGCAAACACCCGAAGGAAGAGCGGTTGATTTGTACACATTGACCAATACCAACGGCCTGAAGGCCAGGATTACCAACTACGGGGCAATTCTGGTCTCGCTGGAAGTCCCGGACCGCGACGGCAAGGTTGCTGATGTTACACTCGGCTACGACAATCTTGAAGGGTATGTCAAGCAGACCTCCTATCTTGGGGCGACGGTCGGGCGGTATGCCAACAGGATCGGAGGGGCGAAGTTTGTGCTCAACGGCGTGGAGTACAAATTGGCTGCTAACAACGGGCCGAACCATCTGCATGGCGGCATCAAGGGATTCGACAAAGTCGTATGGAAGCTCGAGGACTTGAGGGCCGAGAGCGACCAGGCCGTGGTGAAGATGAGCTACATCAGCGAGGACGGCGAGGAAGGCTATCCGGGTAATCTGGCATGCGGTCTGACTTATACCCTGACAAAAGACAACGAGTTGAAGATTAACTACCAGGCCGAGACCGACAAGACCACGGTGGTCAATCTGACCAATCACAGCTATTTCAATCTTGCAGGCCAGGGAAACAGCGACATTCTCGGCCATGAGCTTATGATAGACGCTGATGCGTACACCGTAGTTGATGATGGACTCATACCCACCGGTGAAATAAGGCCCGCCAAAGGTTCCCCGCTCGATTTTACCACTCCGACGGCCATCGGCGCCCGGATCGAGCAGGTCTCAGGCGGCTACGACCACAACTACGCGCTCAACAGCCCCGGGGGCTCGCTCACGCTGTGCGCAAGGGTATATGAGCCTGCGACCGGGCGGGTAATGGAAGTTATCACCACCGAGCCGGGCGTCCAGCTATATACCGGCAATTTCCTGGATGGGTCCATAACCGGAAAAGACGGCAAGGTTTACAAGAAACATTACGCATTCTGCCTGGAGACGCAGCACTTCCCGGATTCGCCCAACAAACCCCAATTCCCATCTGTTGTCCTGAACCCGGGGCAAAAGTACGAGACGGAAACGGTGTACAGATTCTCCACCAGATAGCCGCTCGTGGTCAACGCCTGCCGGCTCAGAACTGCACGACGGGCAGGGAGCGAAACCAGCGGATACTGGTGCGAGGACGGCCTTTCCTGTGAAATCCAATCGTCCCGCGCCTGGTTGGTCCGAAAATGTAAGAAGAAGATGGTTCCGGCAGGGCTCATGAGACGATTTTCACCTCTTTTTTCTGGATTCTTCGAAATCTGAAAATCTCGATTCAAAGGCCTAAAACGGGGATTTTGGGCGAATTATGAAAAAATTTGCGAGAAGATAGGAAAAATCCGGCGAAATTAGTTTGACAGCCTCACCGGGTTGTGCTACGATTAATATCAGATGCAGGTAGGTTTGAAAAGTTTCTATATCATAATTTGAAAAACGTCATCATATTCCGGTCCCGATTTCATATCAAAAACCACCTGCCAAGAAGGGGCTTCTGACAGTTTGGTAGTATGCCGCTGCGTTAACAGTAATTGCAGTGCGTCGGAGCAGTGTTTGTACGAACATTATTGGCGAAGCCGGTTTTGCATATCAAGACCGACCGTTCTTAGGCGAAATTATTGAAACGTAAATGGAGATTCGCAGAAAAAATAGTGTTTGGTGTCCCATGTGTGTGTGGCAGTAGGCATTTATTTATCGAGATGTAAACCGAAGCGTATGTTAAGAACGGTCGGATGTGCGAATCTCAAGAAGAAAAAAGGAGAAAACGATGAGGAAGAAGAAAGGTTTTACATTGGTTGAGTTGTTGGTCGTGATTGCGATCATAGCGCTGCTGATGGGTATTCTGATGCCTGCATTGGCCAGGGTCCGGCAGATCGCATTCCGCATGGTCTGCGGCACGAACCTGTCCGGTCTCGGCAAGGCAATGCTCATCTACAGCAACGATTACGACGACGAATTGCCGCGTTCCGGCGGCAGGAACAGCACCCGGGCTATCACCATTCCCAGTTGGCTTGCCGCTAACCGCTTTCAGGCCTACTCTTTGGCGGCCGATGGAAGCGGCGGCATGGGAAGTATCGCGTCCTGCTTCTACCTGCTGGTGAAGTATGCCGAGGTTACGCCCAAGTCATTTATCTGTAAGGGCGATTCCGGAACCAATGAGTTCAAGCCGGCCGACGAGGGTGCAGGCGACAGAGAACTTATTGATCTGTGGGATTTCGGCCCCGAGCCCACGAAACATTGCAGCTACTCCTATCACATGCCCTTCGGCTTGTATGCTCTGACGACATCGAGCGAGCCGGGTATGGCGATAGCGGCCGACAGGAATCCGTTTATCGAAACACCTGCGGCAGAGGCCAAAGACCTCGCTCTGTTCAATCCTACCGGCGGCAGAGAGACTATGAAAATCGGCAATGCCATCACCCACCAGGAAGACGGACAGAACGTCCTGTTCCTGGACGGCCACGTCGGATTCGAGAAAGTCTCGTTCTGCGGCATCAACGACGACAACATCTACACCTTCTGGGATGGCGGAGACATCAGACGAGGCGGTCTGCCTAATCTGACAAGTGTGCCCGGCGACAGAACAGACTCATTGCTCGTACACGACGGCGCAGGCACAGGCGGCGGCGGCGGTGGAACCGCACCTCCAAAGGGAAGAGCTTGCTTCACTCCCGAAACCACAGTCTGGACGAATGGACAGCTTGTCCAGATCGCGAATGCCTCGGGCCAGAGCGTCGAGCAGGTTCAGGAGCACACTGGAACGTTCGTATGCCGTGACATAGTCCTCGAGACCGGAAACACCGTCAGCGTTGTCGATGCACACTGCTTCATGCTGGATTCCGGACAGTGGGTTGCGGCACAGGACCTGACGACCAGCCTCAGGCTGAAAACTCTGACCGGCACAGTCGGCATCAAGAGCATTACAACCAGAAGTTACACCGGCAAGGTTTACAATCTGAAGATTCAGAGTTCCGACCAGTACATGGTAGGCAAAGATAAGGTAGTCGTACGTGATTATTGATGCGGTGCTTCACGGCTGTTCGATCCGCTTAGGGAACGCCGTGTAGGTCCCGTAGCCTGGTTACGTAGGGATTATCTTTGCTTCGGTTGTCTATTAGGCGGCCTTATGCGATTGAGCATAGGGTCGCCTTTCTTATTGGTTTGCGTCCGACGGGGCGTTCGTTCGGGCCGCATTCTTGCAAAATCGACTTATCCTTGCTATCATAATACGAATGGCAGCAAAATCGCGTAAGGACAAGAACAAAAACGAAGCCGGCCCGGTTGCGGTCAACAAGAAGGCCTACCGAAACTTCGAACTTCTCGACAAGTTCGAGGCCGGCCTTGAGTTGTTGGGCAGCGAGGTCAAGTCGCTGCGGGGCGCCGCCGCCGACTTGAGCGGTTCGTACGCACGGGTCGAAGACGAGCAGTGCTGGCTTGTCGGTGCGGGGATAGCCCAATACGAGCAGGCCGGAAGCCGCCAGCACGAGCCGACCAGAAAAAGAAAACTGCTGCTGCACAGGGCCGAAATCCACAGGCTCAGAGTCAAGCTCGAACAGCGAGGTTTCACCCTCGTGCCTCTGCGGATTTATTTCAACGCAAGGGGCCTGGCAAAGATCGAACTGGCTCTGGCCAAAGGCAAAAGGCAATACGATAAGAGGCAGTCGATCGCCGACCGCGATCAAAAGCGCGAAGTTGACAGGAATATGAAGAAATATCGACGATAACAAGTACTGGTTTTACGGGGAACCCTGACCATGGCCGAGGAAGAAAAGAACAAAGAGAAAAAGATCATAGTCGATGAGGACTGGAAACACGAAGCTCAGAGAGAGAAAGAAATGTTAGCCGCACAGGAGGGAGCCGAAAAGGAAAAGGACAAGGACGAAGACGGGCCCCGCGGGCCGCTGCCGCAAGGCAATTTTGCCGCGCTGGTAAGTATGCTCACAACGCAGGCGATGTTTTCCCTGGGTCTGCTCCAGATAAAGGGTCAGGAGAAGAGGGACCCGAACCTGGAGTTGGCGAAATACAATATCGATATGCTGGAGACCCTTGAAGAGAAAACAAAAGGTAACTTGACTAAAGAGGAAGAAACGGTTCTGGCAAATACCCTCGACGAGCTTCGTATGGGCTATGTTCAAGTTGCAGGATAGAGAAGATTGGCGAATATATTAGATAAAATAGTAGCCGACAAAAGGGCCGAAGTACGCTGCCGACAATCACAGAGAAGTCTCGAGCAGCTCAAAGAACAGGTTCAGGGTCTGCCGAAGTGCCGGAATTTCCACAAGGCCGTCACCAAGCGCAACAGTCGCGGCATAAATGTCATTGCCGAAGTCAAAAAGGCCTCGCCGTCGGCCGGGCTGATTCGAGAGGATTTCGACCCGGTGGCGATCGCGCAAACCTATGAGAAGTGCGGCGCCGACGCAATCAGCGTTCTGACCGACGAGAAGTACTTTCAGGGCCGGCTTGAATACATTGCTGCGGTGCGCAATGCGGTGGCGCTGCCGGTCATGCGCAAGGATTTCATCATCGACATCTGGCAGGTTTACGAATCGCGGGCCGCCGGCGCCGATGCCATACTGCTGATAGCCGAAGCCGTAAAGCCCGGCGAGCTGATGGACCTGATGATTGCCGCTGCCGAGCTGACCCTGACCGTGCTCTTGGAAGTCCATCACGCCGATACCCTGCTGTTGGTTCGCAGCCTGATCGGTTTTCCGAAAAAAGGGTACAGCGTGTTGGGAATAAATAACCGCAACCTGACGACCATGGAGGTCGATTTGAATACGACCAGCCGATTGGCGGGGCTGCTCGATAACAGCGACGGGCTGGTCGCAGAGAGCGGAATAAAAACGCGGGCCGACGTCGAGAAGCTAAAGAGTATCGGTGTGCGAGCAGTCCTCATCGGCCAGACGCTGTGTGCACATCCCGACATTGAAGAGAAATTCACAGAACTGTTCGGCTGATCTTGGCAAAGTGAGAGATCGCCCTATGCGCCCTCGGTGCTCTCCGTTATTCTGGAAAGGTCTCCACTAATCGCTTGGCGAAGGGTCCGCGCGATGCGGAAAGCGTCCTCCGCTTCACTGCGGCTGATAATCTCCCAGTCGCCCGGATACCTGGACTCCACCGCATAACGGTTCAAGATGGCCAAGCCCTCTTCCGACAAGGCGGGCCTGTTGTCCGAGGCAAGCCGATGGTACAACTCCATGAGGTCATGGCTCCTGGGGACCGCCAGAGAATGACAGATCAACAGTGCCTTTAGGTACTTCTCGATGCACTGCTGACTGTGAAAACAGACCGTGCTCACAGGACAATCTTCCTCCAACGTGAGAGTGTACTCTGCATTCTTGTAGTCTTCCTCAGCCTTCTCGACCCATTGACTTATCAGATGAAGCTGCTCAGGCCGCACCATAGAGCACCTTACCTTCCCGGACGGCCGGATACAGGATATGGCCTGCTACGTCTCGATATTTCTCAAATTCCTCCGGCGTTACCACGATCAAGTCCAAGGGAAAAGTCCGCTCGGACAGCGCCAGATCGATCTCCACGGCCTGCCTGCGTTTGGAACCCTCGACATCCATCACCACGAGCAGGTCCACGTCACTATCCGGTCCGACCCCACCACGAGCATGCGAACCGAACAGAATGATCTTGGCGGGGTGGAATTGCTCCACGATTCTTTTAATGGCGTCGTCGATATTGGTCACAGGAATTTTGCGATCTGTCATGGACGTTGCTCCTTCATCACCTATCACTCCACTTGCGTCTTCTGAATTTTGGCCCATGTGTCACGCAATGTTGCAGTCCGGTTGAACAACAGTTTTTCGCTACTGCTGTCCTTGTCGATACAGAAGTAACCCAGCCGCTCGAACTGATACCGGCTCATGGGCTTGGCCTTTGCCACAGACGGCTCGACCCGGCACGAGGCCAGTACCTCCAGCGAGTTCGGGTTCAGGTTGGATTTGAAATCCCGGCCCTCGGCAACATCGTCTGGATTTTCCTTCGTGAACAGATGGTCGTACAGTCTGACCTCGACTTCGAGCGCGTGAGCAGCCGAGACCCAGTGCAGCGTTGACTTGACCTTGCGTCCATCCGGAGCGTCGCCGCCCCTGGTGGCGGGATCGTAGGTGCAGTGCAGCTCCATTATCTCGCCGTCGGTGTTCTTGACAACATCGGTGCAGGTGACAAAATAGGCATATCGCAGCCGGACTTCCCGGCCCGGCGCCAGGCGGAAGAACTTCTTCGGCGGCTCTTCCATGAAATCTTCCCGCTCGATGTAAAGCTCGCGCGAGAACGGAACCTTCCGCGTGCCGGCCTCGGGGTCTTCGGGATTGTTGATTGCGTCAAGCTGCTCGACCTGGCCGGCCGGATAGTTGTCGATGACCACTTTGAGCGGGCGAAGTACGGCCATCACACGCGGCGATGTCCTGTTCAGGTCTTCCCTTAGGCAGTGTTCCAGCAGCGCGATATCGACGGTGCTGTTGAACTTGTTGACGCCTATTCGCTTACAGAATTCCCGAATCGCCGCCGGCGAAAAGCCCCGCCGTCGCAGACCGGATATTGTCGGCATTCTCGGGTCGTCCCAGCCGTTCACGAGCCTCTCCTGCACCAATTGCAGCAGCCTTCGCTTGCTCATCACGGTGTAGGTCAGATTCAGCCGGGCGAACTCGATCTGCTGCGGATGGTAAACACACAGCTCGTCGAGGAACCAGTCGTACAAGGGGCGATGGTTCTCGAATTCCAGCGTGCAGATAGAATGTGTGATCCGTTCGACGGAGTCTTCGAGTCCGTGGGCCCAGTCGTACATCGGATAGATGCACCATTTCTCGCCGGTGCGGTGGTGCGCCGCGTGCACGATGCGGTACATGACCGGGTCGCGCATGTTAACGTTGGCATGCGACATGTCGATCTTCGCCCGGAGCGTGCGCGACCCGTCGGGGAATTCCCCCGCCTTCATTCGCTCGAACAGATCCAGGTTCTCCTCGACCGAACGGTTGCGATAAGGGCTGTCCGTGCCCGGCGAGGTCAACGTGCCGCGGTACTGCCTTGTCTGCTCGGCGGTAAGATCGCAAACGTAGGCTTTGCCCTTCCTGATGAGCTGCACAGCGTATTCGTACATCTGCTCGAAATAGTCCGACCCGTAATACAGGTGCTCGCCCCAGTCCCAGCCTAACCAGCGAACGTCTTCGATTATGGAGTTGACGTACTCCTGCTCCTCCTTTTCCGGATTGGTATCGTCGAATCGCAGGTGGCATCGACCGCCGAACTCCGCCGCAATGCCGAAATTCAGACAGATACTCTTGGCGTGCCCGATGTGGAGATACCCGTTCGGCTCCGGCGGAAATCGAGTCACAACCCGCCCGTCCCATTTATTATTTTTGGTGTCTTCGGTGACGATCTGCCGAACAAAATCGAGGCCTTTTGAGCCCGCCTGAGCGTTATCTTGTTTGCCATTTTCAGTCATCTTGTTTCAGCCAACCTTCACCTATAATCTCAAGATTACGGACGACAGCGTCAAAGGTTTTCTCGTCCCCCACCAGATCTGCTTGAGTCAAGCCGGAAGTGAATCGCAGGATCTTGGCGCAGCTTTCGGCGATGTCCCGCAAATACATTGTCTCGTCACGCGACATCAATAAGCTCCTGATCAATCGCCCGGCGAACCTGCGGGCGGAGGGCTTTGTCCGTGACCAGGTCCACTCCCGTGCCCAGTAGTTCTTCCAGATAGAACTTCAGATCCATAAACAGGTCAAAACTCCCCTTACAGTCAAATACCACCAGCACATCGACGTCGCTATCGTCTGTTGCCTCATTGCGGGCCGTCGAGCCGAAGATTGAAAGGGCCTTAACGCGAAACCGATGTTTGATTTCTCCCATACGGCCTGCAAGTCTTGTTAGGACCGCGTTCTTGTCCACGACAGATCTCCTCGATAACCGGCTAACAACAGGGTACTTTTGCACCCCGAACGAAAAACTACATCCCAAGTATATTGCATTTGGTGCGGATATCAAGGGAACGTGCGGGAATATCCTGTTTACTCTTCTCTTTCGTCGGTCTGCCTGGCCGGTCTGAAGCAGACGAATGAAGTGAGGATAAGGGCGACGCCGCAGACCAGCAGCGCCGTTCTCCGCCGGGGTTCACTGCAGCGGCTGAGCCACTCGGGCATTGCCGAGGCGCCGGATTGCCTGCTCGATTCTTCAATCAGGGCTTTGCGGGCGGCTGCCAGTTGCTCGGCGGTGGCTCTCGGGTAAATGGCGTTCGCATCCTGATGCCTTGGCCCGAGTGTGGCCGGGGCAAGGCGTCTTATAAGATTGGGGTCTTCTTCCAGCCTCTCGAGCAGCGCATCGTAGTCGGCGTTCAGAGATTCGAGCCGGTCCAAAGATTTCTGGGCATCCTGCATCAGCTCTTTGTTCCTATAATACTGCACCAGATCGTCACAGAGTATCGAACTGCTCAGCGCCGTTGCACCGACGCTGAAGAACAGAACAAAAAAAAGGACCCGGCTGACGTTTCGTTTCTGCATAGCTCATAAGAAAAAGTGCATCTGATATTCTATCGGCAGTTCGCTTCTCTATTCGCCAATTTCTCGACACATAACAGTGAACATCGCCAGAGATTACCGACTTTTGCCGGAGACGTCAAGGTTTGACAGCCCCACTCCTGAGCGTGAGCCCGTGCTCTGTGAATGCCGGATTACTGCGATAAAAGAGTTCTTTTTCTTGTCGCATTTTCGGCCTGGGCCTGCTCTTATTAGCAGAAGCGCTTCTTCATGGAAAGGTTCGAGGTGAGAACAGACGCGGAATTGGTGGACGCTGTTCTAAGTGGCGAAAAGCAGGCTTTCGCCGTACTCGTAGGACGCTACGAACGGCCGGTCCGCGCCGTGGCACTTGATGTTCTTGGCGACCATCATTCCGCCAGGGATGTATCGCAGGACGCTTTCGTGAAGGCTTATGAACAGTTGGCGACTCTGCGAAAACCGGAGTCCTTTGGCCCCTGGCTAATGAGAATAGCCCATAGATGCGCGCTCGATTCGGTCCGGCGAAGACCAAAAGAAGCCCGGCTGAAAACGGCAATCGCCACGCCGACAGAGAATCCGGATGGCCGGCTTGACGAAGAGAAGCAGAGACTTCTGGCTGCCGTTGTGAAACTGCCCACGGCCGAAAGACAGGTTGTTATGCTCCGCTACTTCGGCGAGAACGGCGTTAGAGATGTCGCGAGAATGACGGGCAGAAGCGTAGGAACCGTAACCAAACAACTATCACGGGCGCACAGACGCCTGCGAAGAATACTCTCAGAAACGGAGGCAGAATTATGACTGCCAAAGAAACCATAGAAGAAAAACTTAAAGAACTGGCTCAGGTGATCGCCCCGGACGACGAACTTGTCGAGCACGTGATGAGCCGCATCGACACTACATCGGCTCCCACTTCCTCGGCGCTCACTGTGCAAGATATTTGGAGAAAAATCATGAAAAGCAGAATCACCAAACTCGCCGCGGCTGCGGTGATGGTAATTGCGATAGTGCTGTCGATAATTCTCCTGGATAAATCGGCTACGCCAGCTTACGCGGTTACCGACCTGCCGGGATTGTTTGAGAAGGCCAAAGTAATTCACATACAGGGATGGCAATATTTCGCAGGGCACAGAATGCCGGACGGTGAGGAAATACCACCGGTCGAAATTGACAATTGGATCGATTTGGAAAGTGGCCGTTCACGTTTTACTTATACGGGTCTCAGCGATGACCGAAACGGCATCAGAATCATGATAGCAGAGAGCATTTCAGATGCCGAATACAAAATGGATCTGAATCATAGCGACAAGTCCGCGATCTTCTCCAAGATAAGTGATTATCAGCGAATGCTGAATGTGTATTTTACGTCAAGAGTTGTTCGTGGGCAGATATTTGGTGATATCGAGCAGTTGCAGAATTTCGAAAAGATGGGTGGGGAACAAGTCGATGAAGTTGAATACGATATTTGGCAACGCGATACGAGGCATGCCGTCGTGGAATACGCCCACAGGCTCAAGCTCTGGCTGGCTCCCGATAGTGGAAAACTTGGCCGGGTCCAAATGTGGTCGAAAGCAAGCGATGACCAGTGGGAATTAAACTATGACTACCTTGTTGACTATGACGTGGTGGTCCCTGATGGTGTTTTCACGATGGAGTCTCCCGAAGGCTACACATTGAAGAACACCATGGAGACAGCTATTCCGCTGGAACTGGGCAGCGGAGGAGGTGCTGGCTATGGCAGTTTCTCGGTAAACACGCGAATTGATTTTCTGATGAGCGATGGCAGTGTAATTGTGGCGTGGCAAAGTTTAAATAACGAATCAGAGATCCCACAGGATGAGTTCTTCATGGGGCTTGAATTCGGCGGGCCTCTGCCCATGTTGCCGGTGGAGATCTACGGCCTGAAACCGGCCGGTGCAAGCAGTGAACTGACGTACACGGGCTACCATCTCACGCATATCCAAAAGGCAGGTAAGTTCATTGAATGGAGCCTCTATGTTCCCGATGGTACGCCACCGGCGAGCGTCCGGCAATTGGGTTTTGATGTACTATACAGATTCAATCTTGACCCCGAACCGAAGTGGCGAATTGGCCTCACGGTGGATTGCAGCATGCTGATTGAAGGGGCTGAGGATTTTGACAAGTGGGTTCTTGGGGCTATGGCCGAGCTGAGCGATGACGGGCAGGCTCCGGAGGGTATCACTTACGAACGCGTTCTGCAGTTAGCCGAGAAAGTAAGAGAATCGTTCGGTAAATAGCCAATAGCTGCGGTGAACAAAATGCCGGTCCAAAAAGGGTCGGCTTTTTTTGTTCCGGAAAGGCGGTTTTTTGGGAAATTTCGGGGAATTTTGGAGAATTGTTGTAACTTTTTAGGCGGTTTTGCGTCTATATATATAGAAACGCGTGATAGGCCGTCCAGGGAAGGAAAGGTGTTGAATGAACGGCGAGCCTGTGGGGATTGGCAGGTGAGCGGTTTCGAGGACATTATACTATATCACCCTCCTTCAAGAGGCCGACGTCCACAGGGTCGGCCTTTTTTATTTGCTGCGGGGCGGCAGCGAGTTGTTCGCCTTTGCATTTTGATTTTTGCCCCTTTATCAGCTATGATATGCACCTATGAGAATTCCGCTGACTAAATACGGTCGGCCGCAGGTGGTAGTTTATCCGGCTGCGGCGATTGCGGCGATGGTCGTCCTCGGGTTGGGTACGACGGCGTTTCTGCCGGCCTGGGCCATCGTCTCGCTAGAGACGGTGCTGGCGCTTGTCCTGGTATGGATTTTGGCGTTCTTCCGCGACCCGGCGCGCCGGTGTCCTGCGGAGCCTAATCTGCTGCTGGCTCCTGCCGACGGCCGGATAACCGATATTGAGACGATAGATGATGGCGGCTTTGTCGGCGGCCCCGTGCTGCGTATCGGAATATTCCTGAGCATTTTCAACACCCATATCAA
>JBDREF010000032.1:0-11436 GCA_043820045.1 Planctomycetota bacterium
CTTCCTTCCTCAAAACATTCATCGGAAGATCGTGGGAAACTCCCCGTGAGTTTCCTATTCCGGCCAAGCAGCAACTCGCAGGCGTCCGGTTACTCGCTGTCTATGAGCACAGATACTCTGCGAACGCAGACTTCACCACACCTATTTATACCACATTGCCTACTTTCTCGTCAAGGAGAATTTGATAGGTAAACATGGATATACACCTGAATTTCCAGCCCGCGAAGACCGGTTAGGAAGCCGAGCCTGACTATATCGGACCTCATTCTTGAGCCAAGATAGTGAATATCAGCGATTTCTTGCTCAAGAAACGGCAATTCTTTGCCAATCCCACCGTCAAAAAGGCCGCATTTCCACAAGAACCCGGCCAATTCTTGGTGCTCGATCCTGATTTCGGACAGAGTAGGGGGGCCTAAGGCCTTACGGCGGTTCCATCACTTCTGCGCACCGGGCTCCAGTAGCCGGGATGCTCTGGAAGTGGAAACTTAGCCGCGATTTTTTCATCTATATCGACCCCCCAGCCGGGAGCTTCGTTCACAAACATGTAGCCGTCTTTGATGGTGGGGCAGCCCGAAAAGACCTCCTGTGTTTTGTCGCTGAAATTCACGCTTTCCTGGATGCCGAAGTTGGCAATGGCCAGATCGAGGTGGGCGTTGGCCGCATGGCCGACGGGAGAAACGTCGCCCGGCCCGTGCCAGGCGGAGCGAACGTCGAACCACTCGCCGAGGGCGGCGATTTTCCGCGCTACGCTCAGCCCGCCGACCTGCGAAATGTGCACACGTATGAAATCGATAAGCCGTTCGGAGATAAGGCCGACCCACTCGTGAGGATTGTTGAACAGCTCTCCCATAGCGATTGGAACGCAGGTCTGCTGGCGAAGCATCCTGAAATAACCGTTCGCTTCGGGCGGGAATGGATCCTCGATGAAAAAGGGGCGGTATTGCTCAAGCTCTTTCACAAGATTTATTGCCTCTATCGGCGGCACTCGTTCGTGAATGTCGTGCAACAGCTCGACTTCATCGCCGCACGCATTCCTGATGTGCTCGAACATCTTTGGTGTAGCGTTAAGATAGGGCCTTGCGTCCATGTGAGAATCGGACGGCGCCCCGAAGCCGGCCTCTTTGAAATCCGGTTCTTTTGACAGATGCGGCGAACCGTACCCGCCGAGCTGGATTCTCACGTGCCTGAAACCGTTGGCAATTGCCTTGTGTACGCTGTCCTCCAACTGTTTGAAGTCCCGGCCGCTGCTGTGCGTGTAGCAATCTACGGCGAAACGGCACTTTCCGCCCAGGAGCTGATAGACCGGCATGTTTGCCCTCTTGCCTTTTATGTCCCATAGAGCCTGGTCCAGGCCGCTAAGTGCGTTGTTCATGACGGGGCCGTTCCGCCAATAGGAACTCGTATAGGCATTTTGCCATAAGTCCTCTATGTTATCGACGTCCCGGCCTTTTGCGAATGGATCGAGATACTCGTCCACCGCCACCGCCACCGGTAAAGGCCGCTGATTGTACGTCGCGCATCCTAAGCCGTACAGGCCGGGCTCGCTCGTCTCGACTTTCACAACGCACAGTCGGATGCCCTGCGGGGCGGTAAGGATTGCTTTAACCTTTGTGATTTTCAGAGGCGGCAGTCCCGCGGTAGCCTGTGAGTACGCCTGTGCGGAAGCCTCGTCACTTCCGCCCAGGATTCCAAGCGTCCCTAATGTCGCTCCAAAGCCCAAGTCTTTCATAAGCTGACGTCTATTCATTGGAACCTCCCTTCTTCGGTTAAGCTCTAAATCCTGCGAGAAATCCTAAATCCGAATATCGAAATCCGAAACAAGCACAAATGACCAAAATCAGAATTCTCCAAACGCGTTTTGGACATTTGAACATTAGAATTTTGAATTTGTTTCGGATTTCGGATTTAGTGCTTCGGGTTTCCCACCAACTGGCTTCCTGTGCCACCAGGTCGCCAGTATCGAGCCGGAAACGTTCATCCACGGGCCGAATATCGCCGGGGCCAGGGCCGCTCCGGTGCTGTTGAGCACGCGCATCGCCAGTCCCGAGGCCATCCCGCCGTTCTGCATGCCGACCTCGAACGCAACTGTCCGGCATGTCCTCTCGTCGAGCCTGGCCGCTCTGGCTAACCAATAGCCGAGAGTATAGCCGATGAAGTTGTGGATAACCACCGCCAGCAGCAGCGCCGCTCCCACCGTCAGCAAGTCTTCTCGCGAACGCGCGGTGATTATGGCGATGATGAAACAAATGCCCGACATCGAGACTATCGACAACGTCCTGTCCATCCAGTTGCCCGTCCGCTTGAGCAGGATGGAAACGATGAACTTCGTCATCGACACCGCCCCTATCAGTGCAAGGCCGATGACCACACCCATCTGCAATCCGCCGAGAACACCGGCGCCGACAAATCCGGCGACGACGGCAAGAACGATACTTGCAGCCGAAATCAATACCAGCGGCCCGGCCTTTTGAGCCCACTTGCTGCGGCCGTACAGAATCCTGTTGGCAATCAAACCCGCCAGGATCGGCACAATTATCATGTTGAGTATCGAGAACATCATCTCAACAAAATTGATTGGCACGAGCTTGCCGGCAAGAACCTTCATCAGAAAAGGCGTCATTACCGGCGAAACCAACGTCGAGCACGAGGTCATCGTCACCGAAAGCGCCACGTCCCCTCTTGCGAGGAACGTCATAAGGTTGGAAGCCACGCCGCCCGGGCACGAGCCGATTAGAATCACGCCCGCGGCCACCTCGGGTCCGAATCCGAAACTCCTGCCGATGCAGTATCCGCTAAGCGGCATGACCGTGAACTGCAATATCATGCCGATAAGGACCGGCCAGGGCACCTTAAACACCCGGCCGAAATCCGCGATGCTCAGCGTCGTGCCCATCCCGAACATTATGATCTGAATCAGTGGGACTATCAGGTACTTCAGATCGAATCTGAACCACGTCCCGAACGCCGCCGGATAAACAAGCGAAGCGGCGACAAATGCAAAAACCCAGATGGTGAAGACAAACCTCTTGAGCAACTCATGCTTCATACAAGCTAAGGCAAGAGACGAAAACAACAGGATAAAAAATGGGCCGGCCTTCGACGGGCCTCCTAAAACCAGAGCACCGGCCGTCAGCAGAACTGAGAGAATAAAGACATACTGCGAAACAGTTGCGACGATTCTTGTAGTCTTATGCATTGCTTCAAGGCTCCCGGATTAACATGTCAAGAAGCTTCACCCCTGCGAATACCGGTTTGTCTATAACCCAAAACCGCTGACATGGCAACCACAAATTTTCCTCGCTTGAGGAGCCGCCCCAGCTATAAATGAAGGGAGCCCATACCGAATTGGCCGGTATGGGCCCCGAAATGACGCTGCTATTCCGTGAGCACTCTCAAGGACTGATGTCGCTGCGATACGAGCGGCATCCGTTATTGGCCAGCACTTCTCGGCCTGTACAGCCGGATGTCATCGAAGTACATCTTGCCCGAACCGCCAGGGGCCGTCTGATTGCCCCTGGTGCCGAGACCTACGGCGATCCTGTCAACATTCGTCAGATCGATGCCCCGGTCGGCAAACGTCTGTAGCGGAATAACCCACTCCGTCCAGGTATCAATCGTCGCTGCGCTTGCGTCGTCGTGGACCACTACCCGTCCCGGCGCGCCGGGATTGGAGACAACCACATACAACGGCTCAGGGTTGTTGCTGGCTATACCGATATCCTGGTGCGCCCACTGCCCACTGACCGTGCCGGTAGTACTGACGTTCGAGAACTTGGCCTCGCACATCTGGGTCACGTTATGACTGGTCAGCGCCAGGCCGACGTAAACGTTCGAAGTCATCGGTATGTTTGTAGGAATCGCATTGCCTGCCGGCTCCCACGTTGTACCGTTGGCCGAATGAGAAACCGTAAAGTTGCCGCCCGCATCGCGCTCCAGTTTCACCCATCGCGGTGTGGTGATACCCGTCTGATTCGTGCTGAAGCTGGCGGCATTGGCCGCGGTACGACCCTGCGAGGCTACGCCGTTGCCAAGCGTGATGCATGCAAAAGCATGCTTAGAGCCGGCATCGAGCGTCTCACGAATCATGACCCCCGCTTTGGCCCACGGGTCAGTGTTGCTGACGCTATCGACCCTCGCAACAATCGCCCCTGCGCCGGTAAGCGTTTTGTAAGTGAAGTGGAACTGATCCGCCGTACCAGATATGTCAGTTCCTGCAGCCGTCATCGTGTAGCTTCCGACCGGTCCCTCGGTGAAGCCGCCAACCGACGCCGGATAGCCTCGGAACCACAGTGACAATTCTGAAACACCTTCCTCAGTCCAATCTCGTGCAGCCGTCAAGGTCAGCTCGGCTTCCGAATTCCTTACGCCTGCCGTATTGTCATAAAACAGCGGCATAGACTGGAAACCGCTATGGACAATCGTCTGTTCGGCGTAAGGAGGTAGCAGGTATCCGACCAGTGAGCCATTGTCAGCAACACCGAAGCCATCGATCCAATGTTGCCAAATGGCTTCGCCGTCCGCATCATTGTCGGTACAACTCTCGAAATTGTCCACGATCAGGAAGTCCGCGGTAGTGAAGCTCCAAACCGGGCCTTTCCAGAGACTGTCGGGGTGGACGTCGTTAACCGCATCGATGCGCCAGTAGTACGTTGTGTTCCAAGCGAGCTTGCCGGGTGAGAAGGTGCTCTGCGTCTGTCGACCCCGATAGATGCCCGCCGTACTCGTATCTGCATCGGCAACGCCGGTTGCATCTGTGCCGAGATAAACATCCTGCCCGGCTGCAAATTCTCCGGCCACCCAACTGAGTTCCAGCGTCTGGCTCAAATCAATGGCCCCGTTTGCCGGATTGGGTGAGCCTGCCCGGACCGGCAGAGAGAACGCGGCCGCCGGGATAATCGCCTTGGGCTGATGTTCGCTTTCCCACAGAAGTTGTGCCGTTGCGCTCGTGGTTTCACCGGTGTCATCATTGTCACGCGCCCACATCTCGATGGAAACCTTCTGGCCGGCCTGCAGTTCGATAGGATCCGATCGGTACTCATTCCGTCTGTAAACATACCAACGATTAATCACGAGTTGGTCGTCGATCCATAATTTGACGCCGTCCTCAGTAACAGCATAGAAGCGATAGGCCTCGGTGAAGGCAATCTCCAACTCGCCTCGCCACCGAACCGAGAAGCTGTCGGCGCTGACAACATTCGGATCGGGCGATCCTGCGCCCCATTCGAAGTCGATGACCGGATCGATGCGAGTCAGTACGGGATCGCCGGAGAGGTTCGGATTGTTGAAGTATTCCCCCTTGAGGCCTCCTCCGAGAGTTGTCGTCGTAAAGCTCCACACATCGCCCCTGAACGTTTCGATGCCATCGAACCCGTCCACTCGCCAATAGTAGGTCTTGCCCAATTCGAGCGGCCCGGGATCGTACGTTGTGCCAGACTGGGCCACGCCGCCGGTAGCATTGCCGATATCGTCAAAATTATCGCCGAAATAGACATGGTGTAATTTGGATCCGAATGCAGGCATCCAGCTCAGGATCAAAGGCGGGTTCAGAAACTTGGCGCCGTCAGCCGGGTTGGGATCGTAAGCCTTTTGGGCAGGAACCGTGAAGCTCCAGACCCCGCCTTTCCATGGACTGTCGGCATGCAAATCGTTGACCTCATCGACGCGCCAGTAATAAGTCGTGCCGAACTGCAAACCTTCCGGAGCCGGGAAGCCCGGGAAGCCGACAACCTGGAAGTTGGATGCGACGTTGCCTGCAAAAGTGCCCGCAGCACCGTCATTAACATCGTTGAAATTGGTGCCGAAGTATAGATCGTGTGAAACTGCGTAGTCCCCCGATCCCCATCTAAGGTTGGCCCAAGTCTGTTCGTAGACCGCGCCGTCGGGCGGTTCGGGCCCGTACGCAAGCGGTTCCCCTTCGCCTTCCATTATGGCCAGAATCTCCTGCTCGATCAGCACACGATTGTAGATGCGCCAATCGTCGAGCGGGCCGGGGAACATTCGTTGCATCCTCTGATCGAGGGTGCCTAACCAGATTTCGCCGAGTGGGCCGATGAATTGGGTGCTGTCCGGCTGGGTTCCGACCTGCCGACCGTCAACGTACAGAATCATCTCACTGGCAGATTTGACCGCTGCGGCGTGGTGCCATGAACCGTCATCGTAGGTGTCGGTCGTGTAGATGTTGGAGCCTCCGCCGCTGGCAAAAGGAAACCTGTGAAGATTTCGCATGGTTCCGTCCGCCTCGATTTGCAGCAGGACGCCGTTTACTCCCGAAGGACCCTTCGCCGAAAGGATGTCTCTGGTGCCGGAACCGCCGTCCACACGAAACCAGATGGCTATAGTGTAGTTGGGCAGCTCGAAAGGCGTACCGTCAACGTATGCGTGATCGTCAAGGCCGTCAAGTACCAGGATGCCTCTATGCTCGGGGTCGCTGCCCCAGGTCGGTCCGTCGAGTAACGTCACCTCGTGGCTGTTGCCGCTGGAATCGAGGGCAACGTCGCCGGAACCGTCGTCGAATTTCCACCAGCCGACAAGACTTGGGTCAACATCCGCTGCCGCGCTCGCTCCGACTGCGCCCAGAATCAAAAGAAAGGAAGCCAAACAGATGAGTCTCTTGCACATGATAATCCTCCTCATAAAAAGCCCTGAAGACTGGGTTCTTGCCTGCACACCCAAGAAACACACGGTGGAGCCTATCCCACCTACAAACTTATACCAAAACAACCGGTCTTCCGTCAAGAAGAAACTCTCCGGATGTGCTATTGCCGGCGGGGCCGGGATGGGTTAACATAAACGAGCATCGACAACTCAGGGTAACGAAATGCACAATAGTCCGTGAGTATGGGCTTTACGCCCGGAAAGGAGAGAAAAATGAACCGCATTGCTCTACTTCTCACCATTACGGCAACCGTCACTGTTTCATATTCCCCAATATTTGCCGCCGATGAGGCGATGGAACCGAAGGAAAAAATCATGCTCTTCGACGGCAAGAGCTTCGATGGCTGGTTGCGATACCTGCGAAATGGCCAGGGCGACGTCGATGAGACCTGGACAATCAAACCGGATGGCATCCTCGCCTGCGCGGGCAAGCCGGCCGGCTACATTCGTACGACCCAGGCGTACATGAACTACAAGTTCCACGTCGAGTACCGCTGGCAGGATAAGCCCGGCAACAGCGGCGTCCTCGTCCACATGACAGGCGAAGACGCGGTCTGGCCCAAGAGCCTCGAATGCCAGGGCGGATATCAGAACCAGGGCGACTTCTGGGAGATCGGCGGCCTGGAATTCAACGAGCACAAGATCGGCGGCCACCGCGTCCGCGGCAGGCGAGTCCTCAAGTACGGCCAACACAACGAGAAAGAGTCCGGTCAGTGGAACGTCTATGAGATATGGTGCGTCGGAGGGACGGTCCGCCCGTATGTCAACGGCAAGCTCATGAACGAAGCAACCGACTGCTCGGTGACGGCGGGCAAAATTTGCCTGCAGAGCGAAGGGGCGGCGATTGAATTTCGAAACATATACATCGAGCCGGTGATAGACAAGCCCTGGCCTGTCAAGCCCGCAAAGAAAACGGTACTATTCAACGGCGAGGACCTGGACGGCTGGGTTCGCTTCATCCCCGGCGACGAAGCAGACGCCGAGAAGAAATGGGCCGTAGATAAGGTCTGGTCGGTGCGCGACGGCGTCATCAGGTGCGAGGGCAAGCCCAACGGCTATATCCGCACGGTCGAAAGCTATGCCAACTACAAGCTGCACCTCGAATGGTGCTGGCCGCAAGAGCCGACGAACAGCGGCGTGCTGCTGCACCGCGCAGGTATCGACCGCGTCTGGCCCAAGTGCGTCGAGGCGCAACTGATGCACGAGAACGCCGGAGATTTCTGGCTGTTGAGCTATTCGACGATCGAGGTTGACGGCCAGAAAATCGGACCGAAGGAATTTGCAAACGGCAAGAAGAAGCACCCATCGAACGAAAAATCGCCCGGCGAGTGGAACTCTTACGATATAGTCTGTGACGGCAGCCTGATCAAGGTTTCTGTCAACGGCCTGCTGCAAAACGAAGGCACGGATGCGAATCCTTCGCACGGGCCAATCTGTCTGCAAAGTGAAGGCAGCCCTATCGAGTTTCGCAACATCTATTTCGAGCCGCTCGGTAAATGACAGAATCAGGAAGTGGCCCGCAACTGATGAGCACAGATCACGACGTTCAGAGAACACGTTGTACCCAAGATGTGGCTCAGGACAATAAGCCCCAGAAAGCCTCTCGAGAGAGGCTGATATCGATTGATGCGCTTCGCGGATTTGACATGTTCTGGATCATAGGAGGAGGAACGATTTTCGCCGGCACGGCGAAGGTGTGGGAGAACCCGGTCACTTTGACGATTCGTGAACAGCTCGCGCATGTTGAGTGGGAAGGGTTCCATTTCGAGGATTTGATATATCCTTTGTTCCTGTTCATTATCGGGGTGGTATTGCCTTTTTCTCTGGCCAGTCGAAAAGAGCAGGGCCAGGGGCGTCGGAAACTCTACCTGCACTTTCTTAAACGCTCGCTAATGCTGATTTTGTTAGGTTCCATTCCACGGGGCATTTTGAGTTTCACGCGCTGGCCTTTTATGGGAGGCGTATTGGAACATATCGGGCTCTGCTACTTCTTCGCCTCACTGCTGGTGATGCATACCAAGTGGCGAACGCGGGCGGTCATTGTACCTGCTTTCCTCGTCCTTTATTGGCTGGCACTGACCCTGATCCCGGTTCCGGGCCATGGCGCCGGTGTCTTTACGAACGAAGGAAGCCTGGCATCGTATGTTGATCGGCTCTTTATTTCGGGAAATCTTTGGAATGAAGGTCCTACTTCCACTCTATCTGGCATTTCGATCATTTTGTGGGGCTCACTGGCGGGTCACTGGTTGCGATCCGGCCGATCGGGCAACCAAAAAGCCGCGGGCCTGGCCCTGGCCGGCGTAGTGAGTATCATCATGGGCTATCTATGGGGATTCTCGTTGCCGGTCATAAAGAGGGTCCTCTGGACAAGTTCGTATGTCACTTTCGCATGTGGTTGGAGTCTGCTGCTGCTGGCAACATTCTACTGGGTGATCGACGTAAAGAAATACCGCAAGTGGGCGTTTTTCTTCATCGTAATAGGAATGAATGCAATCACCATATACTTCCTTCAGCAGATTGTGAATTTCGATGAGATTGCAAACCTGCTGTTCAAGGGCATCTGCGAGAATGCAGGAATACTGATGCCCCTTGCTCTTCCCTTCGGCGTTGTGACTCTGAAATGGTTGTTTCTCTGGTTTCTCTACCGTCACAAGATATTCTTCAAATCGTAAAGGAAAGAATATTATGAAAACTGGTGCACGCACAAATATACCGTCACGCCGTCTTGCACTTATACCAATCGCAATAATGCTGCTGTCTGCCGCTCCAATACAGGCGAGCAGATACGTCTTCACTGCTCGCGGCAACAAGACATACCTGAACGCACAGAACATCCTGGTCAAGGGACTGCGATGCTCGAACGCTCTGATAAGTGACCGAACCGCAGCAGAGCTGATTGCCAATCTGGACACGTTCGCATCGTACGGCGTCAACACCGTCAGCGTGTTCTTCATGGGCTCACGATTCGGCGATGTGAAAGGATACAACGAAGACGGCAGTCTCAATCCCGTTTATGCCGAGCGCATGGGCCGAATCATCGAAGCGGCGGATAAGCGAGGCATAATTATTCTCGTAGGATGCCTGTACTGGGGCAATTCGAAAGGCAAATGGGAAAGCTGGACGCAGGCACAGGCCAATGCCGCCGTCGCGAACACCGTGCGCTGGCTAAAAGAGCACGACTATCGCAACGTTTTCGTAGATGTTGACAATGAAGGCATGGCTAAACGAGCGAAGGACTTCGATAATCGACTCATGGTCCAGGCTGGAAAGAAGGTGGACCCGGCCTGCGTTATCGCCACCAACTTCAAAGGCGACCCGCCGCCGGAAGCGGACCTGGGCATCCACTTCAGCAACAAGGTTGCAGATAAGCCGTATATCGAAAGCGAGGGCACGCCCACTAACGCACCCGGCGGCTATTGGGGCAGCTACAGCAAAAAGGATGGCTACTACAACTACATTAACATAGGCCTATATAACGAAGAAATGAAAGCTAACCAGGAAGCCATTACGGCTGAGCACTTTCGCAACGGATGGGGATATATGTGCGCTTCCACGTGGCTGCAATGTGTACCACCGTACGGCCCGAATGGTTCACCCGGCGGAGACGGTTCGCAAGGGTCGCCGGGCATTAAATGGTGGCTCGAACACATCCGCGAGGCGTACGGGCCTTACGTCCCTCCACCGCCAAACTAATGAGAAGGCTGCAAACGAGGCATCAGAATTTCAGCGGTCATCTTTGGAGATAGAAGAAAGCAAATCCTTTAGCTCTTTGACTTTTCCGGGCTGCTTGTCCGCCAAGTCCTCCGTCTCGTACGGGTCGCGAGCGAGATTGAAGAGTTGAACGTCATCGGCCTTCTTTGCAGCAACAAGCTTCCAATCGCCAAACCTCACCGCCGAGGCGTTTGGGGTCTTCCAGTACATAGACCGCGGTTCCGCTTTTGCCTTCTCCCCGCGGACAAAGGGCCAAATGTCGCGCCCGTCCCATTTCAGATTCCTATTCGGAGAATATCCAACCAGGCTACAGAGTGTTGGCATCCAATCCACGATATGAACGGGCACGTTGACTTCTCCAGGTTTCAGAACGCCCGGCCAGCTCGCCAGTGCAGGCACGCGAATCCCACCCTCGTAAAGATCGCCCTTCCAACCGCGCAACGGCCGATTATCTCCGAGCACAGTGTGGGGCTTGTCAGCATATCTGCCCTTGTACTCTGTCGCACTGCTCCAGCTTTTCTGCCCGCCGTTATCGCTGACGAAAACAATCAGCGTGTTCTCGCGAAGTCCTTTGCGCTCGAGCGCGTCGATGATGCGTCCGATTCCCTGGTCCATGTGCGTCACGCTCGCGGCGTACCAGCGCCGAGAGATTTCTTCGAACCGTCCCTCGTACATGCCAGTCCATTCGTCCGGCTCATCCAGCGGATGATGAGGCACGCTGTAAGCAACGTAAAGAAAGAAAGGTTTGGTATGGTCCGATTCTACGACGCGCACGGCCTCATTCGTTATCAGGTCGGTGGCGTGACCTTCTTCGTCGAGGTATTCGTCGTTTCGATGCCAGGTTCGAGCCCCGGTCTTATAGTAGTGAGTGTAGGGATCGACCTGCCCGGCGAAATAACCATAGGAAGTGTCAAAGCCATACTTGAGGGGCGTGAATTCCGGCGGAGATCCCATATGCCATTTTCCGGTTATGCTGGTCGAGTATCCCGCGTCTCGCATGGCCATCGCCAGAGTGACGGTGTCATCGTTGAAAATTTTGCCGTAGGCAGGCGACAGTACGCCGTAGCGGCT
>JBDREF010000033.1:0-4354 GCA_043820045.1 Planctomycetota bacterium
GCAAAGGCGGTAATACCGGGCTTCAAACCCTCGGATGTCCCGACGCGAACATACATCTTTCTCGACTCAACCGTTCGCAATTTCAGCTCCAATCTGCCCATCGTCGTAGTCGATACGTTCGGCAAAAACATCGGCCAGACAGCGCACACGTCCAGCTTCACAGGCGTCATCGAAGGACCGGCCAGGGGCCGGGTAAGAATGACCACTCCTCCCACCTTCGTCTCAAGAGCAGGCATCAACATTCGCGGCCAGAGTTCCGCCGGTTTCGCCAAGCACCAGTACCACCTCGAAACATGGGACGAATTTGACCAGGACAAGGATGTTTCCATCCTCGGATTTCCCCCCGAATCCGACTGGATTCTGCAAGGGCCATATTCAGACAAGTCGCTGATGCGCAATTTCCTGTCGTACCAGTGGAGCAACGACATCGGTCGATACGCCGTACGTTCGAAGTTTGTCGAGGTCTTCCTCAACACCGACGGACGGGATGTCTCATTGAGCGACTACATAGGCGTGTACGTGTTCATGGAGAAGATCAAACGCAGCCCGGACCGCGTCAACATAACGCAGCTTGAACCGGCCGACAATGAAGAACCCTTTATCACCGGCGGATACCTTTTCAAAAAGGACAAGCTCGACTCGGGAGAGCCCACGTTCAGCACAGGCAGGGTGACTCTGATCTATGTCGATCCCAACGGATGGGACATAACACAGCCGCAAAAGGACTGGCTCAAGAATTACCTCACCGAATTCGAAGCTGTCCTTTACGGGTCGAACTACACCGATCCGGCCGAAGGTTATGCCAAATATATCGACGTGGATTCCTTCATCGATCACCACATCCTGGTCGAGCTTACCAAGAACATCGACGGATTTCGAATCAGTACGTTTATGTTCAAGGACAGGGGCGGTAAACTGAACATCGGACCCATCTGGGACTATAACCTGTCGCTCGGCAATGCCGACTATCTGGACGGGTGGCTGCCGACCGGCTGGTATAATGAGCTGGTGAGCGAGGGCGACTATCCGTGGTGGCGGCGGCTGTTTCAGGACCCGTCGTTCCAGATGCGCTATGCCGACCGATGGTTCGCACTGCGAGAGAATTTGTTTGCTGACGACCGCCTGCTCGGAGATATCGACCAGACCGCCGCCCTGCTCAACGAGGCGCAAGCGCGCAATTTCGACCGCTGGAAGATTCTCGGCGTACACATATGGCCTAACCCCGACACCGTGGACGCTGCTTACAAAGCCGCTTTCGGCACGTACGAAGGAGAAATCGGCTGGATGAGAAACTGGCTCGAGAGTCGCCTGGCATGGATGGACGGCCGGATCGCCCTTGAATTTGCCGAGGCTCCGCCGGCATTCAGCCTCGAAGGCGGGCACTTCGACCGCAGCATCGAACTGGAAATGATCGCCCCGGTCGGCGCGATCTATTACACGCTGGACGGCAACGACCCCTTCCAGCCGACAATGTCACAGGGCGGCAACGGAATTCTCGTCAGTGAGAGCACCGAAAAACGAGTGCTCGTTCCCATCCGCCCGATCGGAAGCAACTGGACAAGTCCGACAGGCTTCAACGATTCGCAATGGACAAGGTCCTCCAGCTCGCTTGGCGGCGTCGGTTACGAAAGAGACTCCGGCTATGAAGGACTTATCAGCCTCAACGTCGAGCCGCAGATGTACACGAGGAGTTCCACCTGCTTCATCCGCATCCCGTTCAGTTCCAGCGCCGGCCCCGACGCCTTCAAGACTTTAACGCTGAGCATCAGGTATGACGACGGCTTCGTCGCCTATCTCAACGGCGTCGAAATTGCCAGGCGAAACTTCACCGGCACCCCCACATGGAACTCCAGCGCCGACGCCGAGCACCCGGACAGCGAAGCCGTCGAGTTCGAGAGCATTGACGTCTCCGCCTCCCTCAGCGCGTTACGACAAGGCAGCAATCTACTGGCGATTCATGGTCTGAATTCATCGGCTTCGGATTCCGACTTCCTGATCTCCTCAGAGCTTTTCGCAGGCGGCGAGGACCCCGACACCGGCGATATGCCAGGCCTTGTCAAATATACGAGCCCGGTTAGCCTGACGGCAACCACCCACGTCAAGGCACGTGTACTTAATCGCGGCAGGTGGAGCGCCCTGAACGAAGCGGTCTTCGCCGTTGGGCCCGTTGCGGAGAATCTGCGCATTACCGAGATTATGTATCACCCGAAGGCTCGGGGGAATGCCGACGAGCCTAACGAGGAATTCATCGAGCTGAAGAACATCGGGACCGAATCCGTCAACCTGAACCTGGTCAGTTTCACCAACGGAATCGAATTTACCTTCCCCAACGTCGAGCTTGTCCCAGGTGAATATGTCCTCGTCGTACAGGACCGCAGCGCCTTCGAGGGCCGATACGGCTCGAATCTCAATATAGCAGGCCAATACTCCGGCAAACTGGACAACGCCGGCGAGAGAATCAGGTTGGAAGACGCCGTAGGTCAGACCATCCTGGACTTCAACTATAGAGACACATGGCGCGCCCTCACAGACGGCGAAGGCTTCTCTCTTACGATAATAGACCCGATGAATCCCGACTTAAACAGTTGGGACGAGAAAGACTCATGGCGCGCAAGCGCGTATGCGGCAGGCTCGCCGGGCCAGGATGACAGCGGGATTGTCCCCAATCCCGGCGATGTAGTTATTAACGAGATTTTAGCCCACGCGCACGCCGAGGCTTCGGACTGGATTGAGCTGTACAACACAACAGATAAGACCATAGATATAGGCGGCTGGTTCCTAAGCGACAGTAAAGACAATCTCTTCAAATACCAGATAGCCGGCGGCTCGACAATCGATCCATACGGCTACATCGTCTTCTACCAGGACCAGCAATTCGGCAGCACCAACGATCCCGGCAGCTACGAACCTTTCGCCCTGAGCGAGAACGGCGAGCAGGTTTATCTAAGCTCCACGCATAACGGCGTGCTGACGGGCTATCGAGCCGTAGAGGATTTCGGACCTTCTGTGACCGGCGTATCGTTCGGGCGATACTACAAAGCCAGTACGAACAATTACAACTTCGTGGCGATGGAAACTGCTACGGAAGGCTCCGCCAACTCTTATCCAAAGGTCGGACCTGTAGTTATCAGCGAGATTATGTACAATCCCGACTGGCCTCTCGGCGGTTCTTACACCAACGAGCAATACGAATACATCGAGCTTCACAACATCAGTTCACAACCCGTGACGTTATACGATTACGCTACGGCCGAGCCGTGGAAGTTCACCGACGGCGTAGAGTTCACCTTCCCTGCCGACATGCCTGTCACAATTCCGCCCGGAGGGTATATTCTCGTAGTCAAGAAGCCGGAGGCTTTCTCATGGCGTTATCCTGGCGCTGCCGCCGATCAGATTCTCGGCCCGTACGACGGCAGCCTGAACAACTCCGGCGAGAGGCTGGAACTGAGCATGCCCGGCGACGTTGACGGGCAGGGCAATCGTTATTACATCCGCATCGACAGGGTCGATTACAGCGACGGCTCCCATCCCGAAGATACCGCCGGCTCGATAGACCTGTGGCCAATAGAAGCGGACGGCTACGGCCTGTCGCTAACGAGAAAAGTCCCCGCCGACTACGCCAACGACCCCGAAAACTGGACCGCCTCAGTCCCCTCACCAGGGGAATGATGCCTGTGACTGTAGGTATGCACGGACGACATAATCCCATAGCGTTGCGATGGCTTCTGACGCAAGTCAAAAGGATTGACTTCGGTGTCACCTATATGTTAGAATAACAGTAAGATATTTGCACGATTTTCTCTCTTCGAGGAAGGAGATAAAAGTTGTTCATATCAATAAGAGTCTCTTTACTCTTGACGATACTTGCCTTTTTGCTCGCCTCAGCAGCTTTCGGCCTGCCGGCGTATGAGCCTGACAGCGAAGGCCGGCTCTACGCGGCAGAGCCTGGTGTCGTCATCAATGAGATTCACTACGACCCGGATGTCAAGACTGAACCCGTAGAGTTCGTTGAGCTGCATAACACTGGCACGACGGATGTCAACCTCGCAGGCTGGTACTTAACAGGCGGTATCTACTACCAGTTTCCTCTCGGCTCAATGTTGCCGCCAGGCGGCTACATCATCGTTGCCCAGAGCCCGGACCACATTCTCGCCAAGTGGAGTGCCAACAGATTCGGCGTGCCCACCCATCTGGTCTTCGGCCCTTTCGATGGTAAACTGGACAATAACGGAGAGAAGATAACGCTTCGCAGCGCAGACGATCAGGAGGTCGACGAAGTGGATTATCAACTCGGATTCCCGTGGCCTACGGTGGGCGATGCTGTGCCGATTAGCGAGCCCGGCACAGGCCGTTC
>JBDREF010000034.1:0-2941 GCA_043820045.1 Planctomycetota bacterium
GCGAGGTACCCGATCGCCAGAAAGAAGATGGCGGTCTTAACCTTGTCATATAGCTCCACCGACGGTACTTTGACCGGTTCGGAGGGCAGCAGGCGAACGGACAGGAGATAGATGGACAGCGAGAGTGTGATGAAGTAGACGAAAGAGAGGGCGAACCCTCGGATCACCACATCCCAATAAGGCACGCCCATGAATTCGGACATCAGGAAGCCGGCGACCGCCATGAGCGGCGGCATGATGAGTCCGCCCATGGAGGCTGCGGTTTCCACGGCAGCGGCAAAGGCCGGCGGCACACCGAAGCGTATCATCAGCGGAATCGTGAAACTGCCGGTGACGGCCGCATTGGCCGAACCGCTGCCGCTGACCATGCCGACCGAGACCGAGGCCAGCACCGCCGTCTGCGGGATGGTGTGCCGGGACCGACCGGCAAGTTGTCGCATGACCATGACCATGGCGCTCTGGGCTTCAAAGCCGCGGGCGACCGCCGCCAGGAGCAGGAACGCTGCAACCAGGGTCAATGCCATCTGCGAGTAGAGTCCGTAGATGCCGGTCGCGAGCTCGACCGTGCTGGAGGTAACCACCCGGTAGAACGTGGTTCCCGGATGCCAGAAGAAGTCGATCGGGCTCAGGTACCCCCACAGGGTGTAGAACACCAGAACCAGGTTGATCCAGAACAGGATCGGATGGGCGATGCGCGAAAGCTCCATCACCAACAGAAAGATGAGCAGGCCGACGAAGAAGTCCATCCGTGTATAGGAGCCCTGCCGCCAGATCGCGATGTCGTAATAGTTGATGATAAAATGATAAAAGGCCAACAGACAAATGCCGATGTAGAACACAAGAAGGATGTGATTCACCATAGGCGGCAGTCGCTTGTAGAGATAGCCATCCTGATACATGAACAGCATCTGTATAATCAGCGCGATGGGCAGAAGATACGTTGTGAGTTCGCTCGGGCCGCCGTAGCCGGTGTAGAAATACCAGATCAGCCAGATAAACATAACGAGCGAGAAAACGAAGGTCAGGTTCTTGAGAGTGAAGTGGCGTTTGATCTGGTCACTCAGCATGGCTTTACCCCTTTCTACACCACAAATGACGACGCACCATGAATAGCAAGGATGCGGGCCGCACGCGGCCTCTGGTATTTTAAACGAAATCAAAAAACGCGCCGGGGTGAGGGCCGGCGCCGTCGAAGCGCGGGTTCCTCACCCCGGGCAACCTGGTTTACGCGATCACTTGCCGCCGGCGATCTTCCACTTATCGTTCCAGGCCTTGTGCTCTTTCAAAAACTTGGCCAACCCTGCATGCACCGGGGCGCTCGGATTGGCTTTAATGCCGCTGACCTGCATGCCGACGAAATCGCGTGCCATGGGTCCGAAGCCCGGATCGGTCTTGGCAAGGTCGTCGCGGTTCTTGTAAAACGCAGCCAGCATCTTGTAAACGACCTCTTCAGGCATATCCGCACGGACGTTGTAGCCGAACAGGATCGGCACGCCCAGGATCGTCTTTACGCCGACGTCCTTGCTGAAGGCCTTGTCGGCTTCGACCTCCACGGGGGCAAGGTCTGCCGCTATCAGCTTTTTGACCTCATCCGGACTGGGGTTGATCACCTTGATATCCGTACGCAGCTCGGTCTCGCGCCAGTAGGACGCCAGCGACCGACCGGCAGTTGTGTAGGCCACAGCACCAACGATGGTGCCGGCCTGCAGCGCGTCAGACTGGGTCCCGGTATCGATCTGGACATGCTTGAACTCGTAGCCGAGCGCCTTGTAGATACGCATGAAATTCAGCCAGTTCATATAGCCGGCGGGGGTAAAGAATACCGGTTTGCCGCTGAAGTCGCCCCAGCTCTTGAACTGGTCGGCCTTGGACGCATGCGTGGCCATAAATGACTCCATCGGGTAGGCGTACCAGGTGTGAACCAACAAGGAGTTGGCAGGCTTGTAGTTCTTGAAGCCGCCAGTGCCGTCATAGACTTCGGTCATCCCAACGTCGGCCGTATAGCCGATCTCGCCTTCGCCGTCCATGGTCGCTTTCATGGCGTTGGTCGTGGATGGATACGGATTGACGGTGACGGTGTACTGGCCGCCAAGGGCGTCTTCTAAAATCTTGACCATCGAGGCCGCGACCTTGTAACCGTATGAACCCGTGCTGGATGTGGCCCAGCGGATCGACTTGCGCTCCGCTGCGAAAGTCGGGTTGATCGCCGAAAAAGCAAAGACGGCGGCAAGGGCCACGACGAATACCAAAAAAGTGTAACCTGGTTTTGTCTTTAACATCGCTTTCCTCCTTTTCATATTCGAGTGCAATTGAGTGGAACGGTGTACTGCCACATGACATCGTGATAAGAACTTGTTTTTGGAAATAAGCCATACCTAGCAGAAATTTATTTGTATGTCAAATTCAAAATTTATGCTTCATGTTGCATAGGTCCAAACAGGGCGACGATGTGGTCGTAAACGGCCGCCTTCGAACTTGTAAATAATCTGCGATGTTATCGGGAAGAGGGTGAAAAAACGGAGTTTCCCTGGCAGCAATCGCAAAGGCGCTTATATCCTTATCGATGGCTCATCCGATCATCATGGCCGGAAGCCAGGTGGCAAGCCGTGGGAATAGGCAAAGGATGAACATTCCCAAGAACAGAAGGAGGATAAAAGGAATCGATCCCCGCAAGACGGTGCTCAGCGGAATGTCCGGGGCGATCCCCTTGACGATGTAGAGATTAAGCCCCACCGGGGGGGTGATCAGACCCGCCTCCAGGTTGAGAGTCATGAGGACTCCGAACCAGATGGGGTCAAACCCCAGACCGGTTATTATGGGATGAAGGATGGGAGACAGGATCAGAATGATCGCCACAGGGGGCAGGAAGCATCCGGCAACGAGGAGCAGAACGTTAATCAGGAACATGATGACCCAGCGGTTGACTTCCAGGACCACGATA
>JBDREF010000035.1:0-9291 GCA_043820045.1 Planctomycetota bacterium
ACGGATGTGCCGAAGGCAATCCCGGATAAGGGGACGACGACGTCGGAGCTGGTCGTCGACGATACCGGCCCTATTCTCGATTTGGACGTCAGGGTCAAGATAACACACCCGTGGGATTCGAACATGGACGTCTTTCTCATCGCGCCGGACGGCACGCGCGTCGAGCTATTCACCGACGTCGGGGGAATGTCGGATAACTTTGACGACACTACGCTTGACGACGAAGCATCCCAGTCCATTACCGAAGGCTCGGCTCCCTTTAGCGGGTCGTTTCGTCCGGAAGGCAGTCTTGCAGATTTCGACGGCATGGATATTGGCGGCACGTGGACCCTTGAAGTGACGGATGATTGGGAAGACGACACCGGAACACTGGAGTCGTGGTGTTTAATCGCCACGCTCGAATTTAAAGAGCCGTTGCCTGCACCGGTTATTCAGACTGAGTCGAAGACCCCCGGCGGAATGCACGATACCGTCACGTGGAATGATGTCGGAGAAACCACCGAGTTTTCGGCCGCAGGCGTGCCCGTGTCGATTCCCGATAACGGCAAAAGAACGTCGGAACTGGATGTCCGCGGCATCGGCATGATCGAGGATTTGAATGTCAAGCTGAACATAAGTCACAGCCAGGCGTCGGATCTGGATGTCTTTCTCGTTGCACCGGACGGCACGCGAGTGGAGCTTTTCACCGACGTCGGAGGCTCGGGTGACGATTTCCGTGACACGACACTCGATGATGAAGCATCCGTGTCCATCAAGGACGGCTCGGCTCCCTTCAGCGGCTCGTTCAAGCCAGAAGGCAAACTCGCCAACCTGAGGGGCAAAGACATTCACGGCGTATGGACGCTCGAAGTCACCGACGATTCGTCGTCCACCTCGGGCACCCTGAATTCATGGTCGCTCATTGCGGACTTGGCGGATATCTTCTACTGCGCCGAGTGCGCCACCGACAAGAACTTCAACACCGTGGTCGCCGATAGCGGCTGGATAATGGACACGAGTCATAGGTTCACAGGACTGGACCCGGACCGGCAATACTGGTATCGTGTCAAGGCCAGGCCGATGGATGCGTGGTTGCAGACCAGCCAGGCCGACTTCGAAACAGATGTTCTGACGAACGTGGAAACGACAGCCGATGGCGACGTAGTTTTGGCGAGCGGCGGCGGTGGCTCTGGCCCCGAAGTTCACGTTATAGAGAATCCAAGCTTCGAGGATAATGGCTCTTGGTGGATAGGCAGCAACAATGTCGTCTTGCTGTATCTCGGTACCGGCTTTTGGTCAACCGACCTCTGGTCGTATGACGGTCGATGGACAGCCGGCGTGGTATTCGACCCGGATTTCTTCTTCGCAAAAGGTGATTTTGCTTATTTCCGTCAGCCGGACATAGACTGGACGGGTGTTAAGACTCTTGTGTTTGACTACTGCAGTTACAATGGTAGTGAGTTGATTTCGAAAGTGATTATCGGGGATGAGGTGGTATGGTCCAACACCCACACAAGCGGCAGAGGACTACACTATGATGTGACGGTAGATGTTTCACATATCAATGGTCTTCAAGGCCTTAAACTCCAGGTCGAGGTCGATAGATCGGGATGGATTAATGCCGCGATATTCTGGGACAACTTGCGAACCTATGGCCCCGGTGGCGAGCCTGTTGGCAACATCGTCTCGACTCCGATCAGCATTGGCGCTGATGACATGTGGGACGTCCTGGCATTCGATGGCACGACGCCCGCCGGAACGAAACTGACCGCCGATATATTGCCGGCGAGCGGTTCGAACCCAATTGGCTCCTGGCGGCAAATGCCCAGTTCGAATGCCGCACCGAGCGTGATTGACATCAATGCGCTGACCACAAAGACGATTAGGTTGCGTGCGAACCTCGAGACGTCAAATACGGCCAATACTCCGGCGCTGCACAGTTGGTTGCTTACGTGTGCCCTTGCTGGCCGTGAGAGCGACTGGTCTAATGTCGAATCTTCCCTTCAGAGCCCATAGGCCGGGGAAAGCCTGTCGCCAATTAAGGCGCCCTGTACGAGAGGAATAGAATCGGGGCTGTAGGTTTGCTGCTTACAGCCGGTCGTTACGGCCCAGGTGAGGACGATGGACGAGAGACGAGGGACGTGTCGTCCATCGTCCATCATCTGGCGCAAGCCATCGCCCCTGGGGCCAAGCCCCGGCGGACTTTCGTCCATCCACAACTTTCGGTTATACCTCGTGAGATTGCGTCAAAACGACTTTCGGTAATACCCTGAGTAAAGCAACCGGGGCCCATGCCAAACTGATTGGCATAGACCCCGAAATCATTCAAGTCCTGCTGTTATTCCCGCTGTAGCGGGTTTTACTGGTCAGCAGCTTCTCTCGGCCTATAGAGTCGGATGTCATCGATGAATATCTTGCCGGAACCGCCGGGGATTGTCGTGTTGCCTTTACTCCCCAGTCCAATCGCAATTCTGTCGACACTGGTCAAGACTATGCCCTGATCTACAAAGGTCTGAAGCGGTATAACCCACTCGGTCCAAGTGTCGATCTGAGATGCGGCCGGATCCTCGTGCACAACCACTGCAGGGGCTCCGGAACTGTTGGAAACTGCCAGGTAAAGTGGTTCAGCATCGTTATTGAGTATACCGATATCCTGGTGTGCCCACTGGGAGCCGACGTTGCCGGTAGTCGTAACGTTTGTGAATACAGCCTGACACCCCTGAGCAGCATCATGGCTGGTCACCGCCAACCCGATATAGACATTCGCACCCATCTGGATGTTCTCCGGCGAACCCTGCGCCGTCCACGTTGTACCGCTGGCTGAACTGTACGCCCTGAAGTTACCTGCAAGGTCTCGCTCGATCTTCACCCAATACGGCGCCTCGAACCCTGCTGTCGTCGTGTCGCTGCTGACATCGTTGGTCAAGGTGCGGCGCTGGAAGGAAATACCCTGAACTGGTGTCACGACTATCGTAGCATGTACTGAGCCTGGTTCGAGGTTCTGGCGAATCATCACGCCGGCCTTCGCCCAGTTGTTGGTGTTATCAATGCTCTGCACCTTCGCTACGATCGAACCGACACCGGTGAGTGTTTTATAGGCAAAGTGGAACTCATCTGCTTCGTTCCAGATATCCGTGCCGGAGCCGGTCATTGTGTAGGTCCCGACCGGGCCTTCTACAAAGCTGCCGGTGGACCCCGGGTAGCCTCTGAACCACAGAGACAATTCCGCGACTCCTTCTTCAGTCCAGTCACGCGGATAGACCAACGCCAGTGTTGCCTCGGAGTTCTTCAGGTTGTTGTCGTATGCATACGGCATCGACTGAGCGCCGCTGTGAACAACAGTTTGCTCGGCGTAGGGAGGCATCTCGTTGCCGACCAGCGCGCCGTTGTCTGTGGTTCCAAAACCATCGATCCATGACTCGAATATCCTGTTACTCGCCGGATCGGGGGGATCGATGTCATTGTAGGATTCGAAATCATCGACGACGAGAAAATCACCGGTCGCAAAGCTCCAGAGACTGCCAATCCACGGACTTGCGGGATTGGTACTATTGACTTCGTCGATGCGCCAGTAGTAGGTGGTATCCCAGGCGAGCTTGCCGGGATCATAGCTCTCCTCACCGAGCGGCTTTGTGCCTTTATACTCGGGCGAAGCCGTGGTGGCATTCTTCACGGCTTCTTCATCCGTTCCGAAGTACACATCGTGCGAAACGGCGTAATCTCCTGCTCCCCACGTGAGTACCGACGTATGCTTTACGCCAATGGCGCCATTGCGCGGATTGGGGCTGCTGGCCTTTATAGGCGGCGCAAATGCAGCCTGCGGAATGATCTGCTTCGGCGTGGAAGGACTTCTCCATCGCAGCTCTGCTATGGCATTGGCAGTGGCCTCGAAGTATTCCATCACAATGCTGTAGGTATTCCCGGCGACAAGGTCAATCGTTCCACTGTGTTCGATTGGATACAACGGAACTGTTTGCCAGGAATCAACAAGCTGCTTACCGTCAACCCATAGTCTCACACCATCGTCGGTCTTGGGATAGAATGTGTAGGTCTCAGTGTATGCAGCCTCTACTTCACCGGTCCATCTGGCCGAGAAGTCATCATCGCCGACCGCTGGATCCGGGCCACCGGGGTCGCCCCAGTTAAAGTTAATTTGAGGATCTGTACGGGTCAGGACGAAAGTCCTAAAGTCCGTACCTTGATAGTAATCTGCTCGCAGACCTCCACCAGCTTTTGCGGTCTTGAAACTCCATACATTGCCCTTATGGGTAACGAAGCCGTCAAACTCGTCGACGCGCCAATAATAGGTCTTCTCTCGCTCAAGAGTGCCGGGCTTATAGGATGCAGCTCCGATTTGAGTTCCTCCAGTGGCACTACCAACACTTGCCGGATCATCACCGAAGTACACAGTGTGCAATTTTGCACCGTGACCTGCCGTCCAGCTAAGAGTAACATCCGGATCTACGAATTTCGATCCGTCCGCCGGGCTGGGGTTATAGGCCGATCTGGGTGGAACCAGGAAACTCCATACATCACCTGTGTATATCGTACCGTCGGCAGCAACTTCATCGACTCTCCAATAATACGTAGTGCCTTGTACGAGGCCGTCCGGATAAGGAAAACCCGGAAAACCAACCACAAAGAACGTAGCCTGTTGGTTAATCTGGAATGTATCATTGACTCCAGCCTCCACGTCGGCAAAACTTTCGCCGAAGTACACATCGTGTGAGACGGCAGAGGGGGCTGCGAGCCAGCTGAGAGTTGCCCAAGTATCCCCATGGATGGCACCATCAGCCGGGTGAGGATTTGCTGCCTTGTTACTCGCCTCGAGCAGAGCAACTGCCCACACGCTCGGATCTTGCCAACCATTTCCATCCGTTGAATACCAGGAAACCTGTGAGTCTCGATCGCCACCGTCGTCATCATCGTTGATCCATACATCGAAACCAATCAGTTGGCCTGGCGTTGCCGCCTTACCCATTATGCTCATCCACGGCAGCTTGAGTTCAAGAAGATAACCGCTCTCGGTCGTGGCCACAGCGTATTCAACACCAATTAAACTTGGAGCTCCATTGTGGATTGCACTGGGTGTTTCCAATATCTCGTTATTCCACCTACAGGTATACTGGTGGTCATCCCCGTCTATGCTGGCCCCTTTGCTATTATCACCATCGACATAGACTTCGACACTGTCGTCGTTCCATTTGTTGTCGCCTCCCCCAGAGTCGTTAGTCAGAGTATCATCGTTCACCTCGACCAGCACATAAAGGGCTTCCCAGTTCCAGAGGGCCCGCCAGGTACCGGAGCAATCTGCAGGCGAACTGGGGGCGGTTCCTACTTGACTGGTCTCTATCTTCTGCTCTGTCGAGAAGAACCATACCTCATCGATGATACCATCGAGCACCGGCATGGCCCCCGGACTGGGGATGACCACGTCTTGAGCCGGGACCCTGCCAGTCAAACTCAGGACAAAAACAAGAGAAGTGAGAAAAATCAGCTTTCTAAACATAATACGCCTCCTTCAAATATAATAGTTGATAGTAGTCTTAACTGCACGACACTCAATCCATCCCTGTTCAGGATGATTAATAGCGATTTGCTACTACCTGCTTTCCTGAGAAAGCTAACCAGTGACTGAAAGAAAGAAACGCCGCGATTAGCTACAAAGTCCCCGCCCGCAACCCTGTCCCTCTTTCAATAAGATCTCAGCCAGACGACCCAAAATAGAAGAACCTTGGGGCCGGTGCTTGAATACCAGAATCCAGAGATGTAAGCCTATACGGCATGAGCCTCACTACGTTTCTTTGTACCGAAGTATCCACCTTCCTGTCAAGGCAAATCTCCGGCCTTGCGCTTGATAATGATCGGCACGAGGAACCCGATTATGCAGGAACGCCCTGGCCAAACTTCACAAAACACCCTTCGGTACTCCCGCAAGCGTAATATCCGATAATAGCATGAATTCCTCGCAATGTCAACTATTTTCGGCAGTCTTGGCAGACCGTAGAGGCCTGCCTGGCCATGTCATTTCAGGCAGATGTTATTGGCAGGGAAGAATCGCCCCTGATGCCCTCGTCCGCAGTTAGTCGCTTGTAAGCGAACTCACTACCGTCTTTACCCTTACTCACGTTCAGTCTGCCACGGTTCCTGGTGCTCGGGAAGTTGGCCGGCTTTGGGAGTAGCCATTGTGACCGGCATCTGGACGGGTATATTCTCCGAACCGCGAACGACCCTGCCGAGCTTCTCTCTTGTCGTCTGAACAGGTTCAGTAACAAGCTCGGGTACGCTGTAGGTCCAGAGGCATGATTCATAATACTTCGGATCTTCCTGCGGCAGCCGTATAGGCTTGTGTACCTTTCCGTCTTTATCCACGTATGCGATGTATATTCTGGTGAATACGCCGCTGCCTCTTTTGCTGCTGAACGCTATCCATCGGCTGTTGCTTGACCAGCAATGCCAGCTTTCACTTTCGCTGCTATTGATGTCGAGCCGCTTATAGGCAAAGTCGCCCGTCTGCTTTGCTGCTTCGAGGTCCATCATGTACAAGTCGCTGCTGTGTCTGTAAACGGGGAAGCAACCATAATCGCACATGCAGAACAGTAGGGAGCGGCCGTCCGGGCTGATTCGAGGCAGAAGGATACTGAGGCCCGTATCCTCGGCCGAAAGCACTGACTCCAGCGGCCCCCACTGGTCGCGATCGATGTCGTAGCCGGCGCGAACCAGGTCGTACTTGACCTGGTCATAATTCTCGGGAACAACTGTTGTATCCGACCAGCTCTTCGGCGCGCTGCAAAAGTACAGGTACCGGCCGTCGGGCGACCAGTTAGGATATGTCTCCAGCCGGTCTTTTCTGGAAAGATCCGGCGTGGTCTTGACAGTCTTTGAGCCAAGAAGGTAATAGGCCATCAAAGAATCGAAGTCCATCACATCGCGAACCTCAGCGGCGGCCGAATGGAATATCTGTCTGACCTTGTTTACGGAAAATGCAGCGAGACGGCCGCTGGGATGCCAGGAAGTATATCCGAATTTCGTCCCAATCTTGCTTACTTTGCCGTCTTCAAGCAGCAAGGCAGAACTGCCGTAATCCGCGCTGCGGATACCGAGCAGCATTCGTTCAGTACGATTTCCGCAGAATGTATGGCAGTTCACGCAGCCATGCTTGAAACTTTCGTTTTCCAATATGACTGATTCATCAAAATTGCTCAGATTGCGCTGGTAAACGCCCATATCTCTCCAGGTGCGATGACCAGGATGAATTTTTCTATACACAAGGAAAGAATCTATGTCCTCATCAGCGATTTTGGCGGTGAGAGTCTGATATCGATACCATTGTCTATTTTCTCTTTCCGAAGGCGGCGCAGCAGCCCCGGATTCGACAAAGACATCAAGATTGAGCTGCTGTCCCCGGTTAGAATCCAGAAGCTCACGCCAGGCTTGTTTGGGAATCGAAATCGCAGGTTCTTTGCTGAATATCTCGATTGGATTTCCTTTAAGAGAGTGTATTTTGACCAAGTAACCTGAGCCGTCGTGTTGTATGACAAAGTTCAGGGGTGCAATGTTAGGGGGTATGGCACTGCCCGCGTAATCCGGCTGTATCTGGGCAGGTTGGTCGATTGAGCTGTATTCCGTGATCGTGACTTTTCTGCTGCGGCAGGAATAAGGCAGCAAAACAGTCAGAAGCGTGAGTATGGCTATCGCATAACTGATTCTAGTTCTTCTGGTTCTATGTAATCCTGCTTTCATACTTATTTGGCTGAACTGGTCTTGCGGTTTGAAGGTGTATATATGTAGTAGAAGAAATAAGTATTGCGGAATTTCTTCGACAACTCTCTGGAGGCAGCCTTCCTGTTTCCGCCATACCCATTAAGAATACGGGTAAACTCTTGGATCTCTTGACGCTTTTGAGGACTTGACAAGTAACCGCTCAAATTAAGAGGTTTTCCTGTTGCGTAAGCATGGATGAGGGCCGCTTCTTCGTAATGTGTGGGCAGGTCACGATAGCCCAAATCATCTAAACGCTCGATATTCTGGGCAAGTTTGCCCAAGTACTTATTCAGCATGTAATAGGCCATCAGATATTCAAACGCCATGCGATTTTGGCTGTTCTTCTCGAGAAGCCAGGAAAGAGTCGTTTCGTTGGCAAGGACGTGAGCAGGACAATCCCTATCCAGGCACAAAGAGCGTAGATTTTGAATATACTGATCCGTGGCCAGGTCCGGATCTATTTTCATACGGTCAAGATAGTCATTTGCCCATTGGGCATGAAAAAGAGTCTTACTAAGCGCCCCAAGGTAGATTCTTGCAGAACCTAAATTGCCCTTTACCATGTTTATCAGGGCCAGTCTCTGCAAAACCATGGGGCGACTACCAAGCCCTTCGAGACACTCAGTCAGCGCATTTTCAGCTAAGTTAATAACGCCAATATCCAGGAAAACATCGAAGATTTGCCAGTACATCCACTTGTATTTCTCATCAGACAGAAACAGGTAATCTGGATGCTGGGGCCAGGAGAACATATCATAGCCGAGTCGGCCGACGTGATATAAAGCCCTATTGACTGCCTGGACTATGAAAGGATCGTCAGGATTACGTTGAGCCGACGTGAGTAGTTCCGGCCACATTTTGTGATAGGCATAGAAGTCGACCTTGAACCGGGTTCTGAGATTTTCATTGCGGCAAAAGAGGACAGCGCTACCAGCAATAGCAAACAGAAGCAGCGATTCAGTGGCCCATTTGAATTTGGGTGAGTGTTTATACCAGGAGAATATCTTTAACAGTAGGTTAGACGATTTATCTGGGTGCTTTTTTTTAGTCCGGTTTTTTGCAGAATGGAGTCTCTTGGCGAGTATGTGCAAAAGGCCAAATACCAGAAGTGTCAAAGGTGGAAGCAGATAAAGCACATAGACTATTGCTACTGATCTTCTGCGAGCTTCATACTTCAGAATTTTCCACGAAAAGGGCAGCAAGTTGCTGAAGGCATCGACAATACTGAGTTGGAAGACCAGAAGGCCCAGCAGATAGGGAATGGCGGCAGCACATAGTAAATAAAACAGGCTCATCTTCCAGCGGGACCTGAAAATCAATTCATAAATCGCACAGATAAGTGCAAAAAGCAGAAATGCTCCGCCGGCAAGATAATAGACAATGACAGACAGGATTAGATAGACGATTACACAACTGAAAATCTTATCACTCGAACGAGTTATTTTCAGGTACGCACATGCAGTTAGCAACGCGGCTAAAAAGGCCATTGTTGTGACAAAGTGATAGGTATACTGCGTGTACAGAATTAGCACGAGAACCGGCAAGGCA
>JBDREF010000036.1:0-12479 GCA_043820045.1 Planctomycetota bacterium
CAATGCACCCGAACATGCGCTGCTGCAGCCCGGCTATTCGGATGAGGAGTTCTATGCCGCCTACGAAGAGATGGTCGACAAACTGCGACCCTGGACGATCGACTTCCACGTAGCGCAGAACGACGGCGAGGTACACGGCGCAGGTTCGCACGACAAGACGGGCAAGCACTGCCTGGCCGACGATCCCAACGGCAAGCTCGACATCGTCCGCTGCGCCGGCTACTGGCTCAAGGACGCTGCGGATCGCGATATCCAGCATATCTGCTGGGACGGGTGCATGTTTTCCAACGAGACGCTCGAATCGCCGGACACGTGGAACGCGATCCTCGATGTGATGCTAAAAGTACGGGCGGCGCACGGGTGGACGTCTTAGTTGTGAATTCGGAATTGGTGCTTCACATATGCTGCTTCCGGCCTGAGAACTTGAATAAGGAATCACTACAATGACCAAAAAAAAACTTAATGTTGGCCTCATCGGCTATGGCTTCATGGGGCGCACGCACTCCAACGCATACTGCAAAGTGAACCATTTTTTTGATGTGCCCTATGAGCCCGTTCGGCACGTAGTATGCGGGCTGGATGAGAAGGTGGCCAAAGCCTTTGCTGAGCAGTGGGGTTACAATTCGTACACCACAGACTGGCACAAGGTTATCGAGGACGACAACGTCGATCTGGTGGATATCTGTGTGCCGAACAATGTGCATGCGGAGATCGCCATCGCTGCGGCAAAGGCCGGCAAGGCTATCTTTTGTGAGAAGCCCCTGGCCCTCGATGGCGTTCAGGCAAAGACAATGGTCGATGCCGTTGAGAAGGCGGGCGTGGCCAACTTCGTCTCGTTCAACTACCGCCGTGTACCTGCTGTCACGCTGGCCAAGCAGTTGATCGACGAGGGACGCCTGGGGCGTATTTTCCACTATCGCGCAAATTTCCTTCAGGACTGGACGATCTCGACGCAGGTTCCACAGGGCGGTATGGCGACCTGGCGGCTGGATGTCAAGGCCGCCGGTTCCGGTGTGACCGGCGACCTGCTCGCCCACTGCGCCGATACCGCTATGTGGCACAATGGGCCTATCGATACCGTCTGCGCCATGACAGAGACTTTCATCAAGGAACGGATGCACGTCGAGACGGGCAGGATGGAAAAGGTCGGAATTGACGATGCGTGCATGTTCATGTGTCGGTTCGACAACGGCTCGCTGGGCAACTTCGAGTCCACCCGCTACGCCCGGGGCCACAAGGCACTATACACTTTCGAGATTAACGGCGAGAAGGCGTCTATCGCCTGGGACCTGCACGATTTGCACAGACTCAGCTACTTCGATCACGCAGACGATTCGATAGTCCGCGGCTGGCGTTCAGTCCACGTCACCGATGGCGATATGCCTTATATGGACAAATGGTGGGTGCCCGGCCTTCAGATTGGTTACGAGCACACGTTTGTCCACCAGTTGGCCGACTTCCTGGAGAATCTTGCCGAAGGCAAGCCGACCTCGCCGACGTTCAAAGAAGCTCTGGCGACACAATACCTCTGCGATGCCGTGCTTAAATCCGCCGCAAACAAGACCTGGGAAAAGGTACAAAGACCCTAACGAAGGGAGGATATATGTCAGGAAATTCTATTGCTAACAAAGCTCTCGAACAGGGCAAAGGAGTAGTGAGGCTCGCTCCGAACTGGGTGCCGCGTTCTTTCTGCGTGCCGGGAAGACGCATCAAGCTGCACCCGGACGATTATTATGCGATGGGCGGAGAACGAGGCGGCATCGACGAGCGTTGGTTTGCCTCGACGACCCCGGCGGACAACGGACCGCTGACTTCTGAGAATGAGGGCCTGAGTTTTATCGTCTTCGAGGATGGCGGCAAGGTCGAAAAGGTCAGGCTCCTGGACGCCGTGGCCGACCTCAAGGGCCAGCTCATCGGCGAGCGGCTCTGGAACGAGCATAAGCGATGGCCGATGTACTCGAAGTTCTTCGATAACAAGGCCGCTTTGCCCCACCACATCCATCACCGTGACGAGCACGCCGCGCTGACCGGCCAGTTGGGCAAGCCCGAGGCCTACTACTTCCCGCCCCAGGCAAACAACCACGGCGGCGATTTCCCCTACACTTTCTTTGGTCTCAGTCCCGGCGTGACCAGAGATCAGGTCCGCAAGGCCCTGCTGGACGCCGCAGAGGGCAGAGACAACTCGATCACGTCTCTGGCGCCCGCCTATCGGCTCGATGTCGGGACCGGCTGGGATGTCCCGCCGGGTGTCCTTCACGCCCCGGGGAGCCTCTGCACGTATGAGCCGCAGAAGGCCTCGGATGTCTTTGCGATGTATGAGAACATCACCCACGACCAGGTCGTACCCAAAGAGCTGTTGTGGAAGGACACGCCGAAGGACAAGGATGGCGACGTCGATTGGCTGCTCAGCGTCATCGACTGGGACCTCAATGTCGATCCGGATTTCGCAAAGAATCGCTTCATGGCTCCCAAGCCGGTAAGGCCTGTGGCTGAAATGGAGGCCGAAGGTTACATTGAGAACTGGATATGCTATAAGTCAGCGGCCTTCAGTGCCAAAGAGTTGACGGTGCTGCCCGGCAAGACGGTGACTATTAAGGATAGCGCCGCCTACGGATTCATAACCATGCAGGGGCACGGCAAGCTCGGCGTCTGGGATATCGAGACTCCGGCACTTATAAGGTATGGCCAGTTGACGTATGATGAGTTCTTCGTAACCGAAAAGGCCGCCAAAGAGGGCGTTAAGATCACGAATCCCTCCAAGACTGACCCGATTGTCCTGCTCAAGCACTTTGGGCCGGACGACCCTGATTTGGCAATCGAGTAAACAACCGACCCCATCCCGGCATCGGCTGGGATGGGGTCGGTATTTTTGCATTCACGATTTTCAGACGTCGCAGACTTTTATCGCCTCGGTCAGGCCTTCGAGTGGCTCTCGTGTGGGTACGAACTCGTGGCCCACATAGCCGGTATAACCTGTCTTTGCGATTTCCTCCATGATCGCCCGATAGTTTATTTCCTGCTTGTCGTCCAGCTCGCCGCGGCCGGGATTGCCGGCGGTGTGGTAGTGGCCGATGTAGTCTTTGTATTGCCGGATACGGGAGATGATGTCGCCGTCCATAATCTGCACGTGGTAGATGTCGAACAGCAGCTTCATTCTCGGTGAGCCGACCTGCCTAATGATATCTATGCAGTAGTCGATGTGGTCGCCCTGGTAGCCCGGATGGCCCTTCATCTCGACGGCGACGCGGCTGTTGAGTATTTCGAGGCATATGTTGACCTTCTTTTTTTCGGCGTGGCCGACGATTTTTTTGAGGCCCTTGACGCAGTTAGCGGCGCCGACGTCGTCGGGGATGTCCTCTCGGAAACCTGTAAAAGCGATGACGCTGGGGAAGTTGTACTCGGCGCACGCATCAATAGCGTTACGGGTGCTGGAGACAATCATGTCGTGGTATTCTGGATTGTTGAAGCCCTTCACAAATGGCGGATCCGGCATGCCGTTGGGCGCCAGGGCGCAGGTCAGGCCGTACTTTTTGAGGGTAGGAAAGTCGTCTGGCCCGACCAGCTCGATGCTCTTGCAGCCCAAGGCTTTCGAGATTTGACACGTTTTGTCGAGGTTCCAGTATTGTGCGAAGCACCAGTAAGCGACAGAATGGTTGATACGTCCCTTGGTGGCTGCCGGTTTCGGATTGCTTCGGAGCGATTTGCAGGAGCCGAGGGTCAGAGCCGCGGCGCCTGTGCCGGCAACCATCTTAAGCATGTTGCGCCGATTGATACGGTCATGCTGAGGGAGATTTGTTTGAATCTTTTCGCTCATCCTGAATTCCTTTCTGTTTGCCTGATGGTCTCTTGGCCGGAGTTTTTGCAGAAGTCCATCTTCCTAATGAGCGTCTCTGCCATACCGGTCACACAGAGAGAACTATAGATTCTTCAGCGGGGCCGTCAAGAAAAAAACGATAGAGTGAAAAGAGCCCCCGCTTTGCCTGGTTTTGAAGACGCGAGAGAAAGGAGGGGCTCCGGAAATAGTGAAAAACTGATTATTAATATGATAACATTCTATTGCTTGTCGTGTCTATTGTGGGGACTACGAATTTCAACCGGTTTTACCTCTTTTTTTTTGTCCCCCTCGATATCGATCAGTTTCATTGTCACAACCCGCTTGACAAGATCGACCAGGTTATCTACGCCAAGTTTTCGCATAAAGTGCTCGCGGTGTACTTCCACTGTTCTTATGGACCGGTTGAGCAGATTGGCTATTTCCTTGCTGGTCTTGCCGGCAATGACCAGTTTCAACACTCTTGTTTCGGTCTGGGTCAAAGCCTTGCCCAGATCGCCGTCATTGGCGGTGCCTTCCTCCAATATCGACTTGACCTTCCGCAAAAAATCGCTCCTGTCGAAAGGCTCTTCGATGACATCCTCGGCTCCGGCTTTGATGGCATCTACGGCCGTTGATATGTCGGCGTGACCGCTCATAACAAGAACAGGCAGCCAGGGAGCAAGCTGTTTGACCTGTCTCAACAGCTCAACGCCGTCCATATCGGGGGTTTCCAACTCTGTAATTAGCAAATCGCACCGCTGGGCGTGCAGCCGCTCTAAGCATTTGCCCGGACGAGTAAAGCGGGTCACTTCGGCACCAAGGTTTCCAAGTGCTTCACTAATAGCCTGGAATACCTTTGGCTCGCCGTCAACAATGAAGATAGGTTGTTCCGCGATATTTGCCATTGTCACTCGGTAGTTCCTCTTACCTATACTACAAAGACGTTTTCTGAATGGAAATGTTACAGTTTTTTTGGAAAAAAAAATCGCGAGCGGGTGAAAAGATAATGCCAATGCGGTCCCAGTCTGTGAATAGAGGGGCAAGGAATATACGTGTAAACTGCAATGAGCGGGCTCATAGCACCGTAGCGTCTTTCTGATCGATGTGTTTATTGTGGTAACTACGTATTTTTGGTGAGAATGGTGTTCGTACATGAAAAAAGTAGCAATTGCACCGGCGGCGTGGATCACCGGAGAGCCAGACAATTGGCTTGTGTCTGATGTGCAACCGCGTGTGTGGCCAGGCTGTAGGACCTGTAGCGAAGCTACTGGCAGAGCAATATCTGGATTGAGAATTGGCTCCATGTTCTGGTTTCAAGAACTGGGGTCCGTCAGTCAGCATCCCCCGCATGGCCGACACTTCTCTCATCGGCGATCCGGACAGTTGCCGGCTTCAAACAAGAGGTCGGCCGCATATTTCTGCGTGCCGGAGACCGATTTCTGCTCTCCGGATGGTTGAAATACCGTTTGACAGGCGGCCGAAGATGTGCTAATCTGGGCACATTATGGATGGTTGCCTTGTTGGGTCTGGTTGGAAGCAGCCAGTTTTGCGATGAACGAAAGCTTGAATCGACGCAATTTTCTCAAAGCCGTGGGCTTGGGTGGGGCGGCGGTTATTACGGTGCCGGCGATTCCGATGCTGGCCCAGGGGGAGGTATCCGGCAAGACATGGCAGATGAGGCTGTCCACATCCTCGATTCATTTCATGGAATTGCCCATCGAGCAGGCCTGTGAGCGAATCGCTGGATTGAGTTTCGAGGCGATCGACATCTGGTCAGCCCATGAGAACTGCCCTCACCTGGACGATGTCGCCAAACGCCTGGGCCCCGAAGGACTCAAGGAACTGCTGGCAAAGCATAAGCTCAAGCTTTTCGCCTTTTCAGTCTATAAGGGCGGCTATGGTCGTTATGCAGAATTGCTGGGCAAGGCCGGAGGTGGTATGGCCGTTCGGGGCAGCAGCGGGGCCTGCAAGCCTGAAGAACTGACCCTGCGGATGCGTGAGTTTATCGACAGCCTCAAACCTCTGCTTGAGCTTGCCGAGGAGAACAACTCGTATCTGGCCATCGAGAACCATGGCAATGCCCTTCTCTGCTCGCTTGATTCGCTCAAAGCGTTCGTCGATATCAATAAATCGCCGAGGCTGGGAATCGCTCTGGCCCCGTATCACATCCAGAGCCTCAAAGCTTCGGTGCCCGAGGCCATACGCATCTGCGGCCGGCAGCTTCTGTTCTTCTACGCATGGCAGCATTATCCCGGTTCTGAGCAGCTTCCAGGTGTCGGGCCGACCGACATGACGCCCTGGATTCGTGCCCTGGCGGACGTCAATTACCGCGGCTATGTCAATCCTTTCATGCACGGGCATCCGGATGCTGATGTAATGACGGCCAACCTGGCCAAATCGCGAGATTATCTGAGAAACTGCTATGAGAAAGCAAACAACTAAGTGTAATATATTAGCCAAATCATAAACTGGAACCCGGAAATAAAGGAGCATGAGTATGAATCACGAACAACAACCGACTGGTAAGGGGGATGGGCTGAGCCGGCGCGACCTTATGCGAACCGGGGCGGCCGCCGCCGCGGGCCTGACTACAGGTATCGGTGTCACGGGCTGCAAGACAACCGAGGTAAGCAAACATCCTGAAATGAAGTACAGGCCTCTCGGAAAGACCGGCTTGTCGATCTCGTCCGTGTGCCTCGGCGGACACTGGAAACGCGTCGATAAGATGGTACCCGGCGTTTTCGGAGGTAAGAGCTGGCTCAATGCTGACCTCGACGACGCGGATTTCAAGAAGAACCGCCGCGAGGTAGTCACCCGCTGCATCGAGCGAGGCATTAATTATATCGACGCCTGTACCATGCAGGAAGTTATGGCGTATTCGGAGGCCCTGCGGGGAAGACGCGAGTCGATGTATCTCGGTTTCTCGTGGTACCAGGAAGAAATGCGAAAAGAGCAGTACCGTAAAACCGAGGCTCTGTTAGGGACTCTCGACAAGGGTATGCGAGAGGCAAAGCTCGAATACGTGGACCTCTGGCGGATTACAATGCATGAGCAGAGCAGCCGGCATACCAACGCCGAGGTTGACGAAATGATGGGCGCCCTCGAAAAGGCCCGCAAGCAGGGCAAGTGCCGGATGTGCGGTTTTTCGTCGCATGATCGACCGCATATCAAGTGGATGATCGAAACGTATCCTGAGGTCGTTCAGGTTGTCGTTACGCCCTACACGGCCAAGAGTAAGATGGTTACCGACGAAACAGGGCTGTGGGCCACAATGAAGGAACGCGGCATCGGCTGGTTCGGCATCAAGCCGTTTGCGGGTACCTCGCTGTTCAAGGGCGACAGCTCCCCCGACAGCCCCACGCGGGAAGAAGACGACAAACTGGCCCGTATGGCGATCCGCTATATCCTGTGCAATCCGGCTATAACGGCGCCCATCCCGGGTATTATTAATACCCACCAGGTGGATAACGTCGCAAAGGCTATCACGGAGCCCGCCGAGCTCGATACGGCCGAAGCAAAGGAATTGGCAGAAGCTATGGACCACGCGTGGGCCAATCTGCCGGCAAACTACCAGTGGCTCAAGAACTGGGAGTACGTATAGCAGACGCAATGCCGCTGTGTAATGGTTCAATTGATGTGTTAGAAACAAGGATGTAATGAATGGAAGTCACGAGACAGCGAGTCGTGACAGTGGTCGGATTTATACTGAGCAGCTTGTTGCTTATCTTTGCAGCAAGCTGCTCATTTCAAAACCGCACCACGGACGACTCAGGCACAAAGCAGACCAAAGAGAATCTTGACGGACGGGAGACGAAGAAAAAAACTTTTGTTGCCAACCAGTTTTGCAGTGCGTGTCACTACGCTTTCGCCGATGAAGAACTCGCTCGCAATCATGCCTCTGCCGGCATCGGCTGCGAAAGGTGTCACGGCGAATCCGAACGTCACCGCAGCGACGAGGATAACGTTACGCCGCCTGAGATTATGTACCCCAAGGCAAAGATCATCCCGACCTGTATGATGTGCCACCCGAGGCATGAAATCAGCCATGTAAAACACCACGAACGGTTACTCGCAGGCGCCAAGACCGTATTTGATTCCGATTCGAAAAACGCCGGCTCTCAGATTACCTGCACCACCTGTCACGCAAAGCAACACCGGATTAACGTCCGGACCATACGGTGGAACAAGGCTACGGGCGAATTGCTCGATGAGTAAAGTAAAACCTCACATCGCGGCTGCCTTGATGATCCCGGCAGCCGCGCTGAGGTTATCTGCATCTACACGGGTGAGCCGGTATCGTCTTTGTACTTTTGGCGCAGCCGCTTGAGTTCGGCCTTAAGTTCTTTGACTGTGCTTGCGTACGCGGGGTCGCCGTAAACGTTCTTCATCTCCCGCGGGTCTTTTTCCAGGTCGTACAGCTCCCACTCATCGATATCATTGTAGAAGTGTATCAGTTTGTGGCGGCTGGTTCGCACGCCATAGTGCCGTTTGACGCTGTGGACCGCCGGGTACTCATAATAGTGGTAGTACATCGACTTGCGCCAGCTCCCAGGTGTTTTGCCCTGCAGCACTTTTCGCATAGACTCGCCCTGCATGTCAGCCGGTACGGGCACGCCCGCGAAATCCAGGAATGTCGGGCCGAAATCCAGGTTCAGCACTATGTCATCGCTCGTCGAGCCGGCTTTGACTTGCCCCGGGTATCGCACCAGCAGCGGCATGCGAAGGGATTCCTCGTACATGAACCGTTTGTCGAACCAGCCGTGGTCGCCTAAGTAAAAGCCTTGGTCGGAGGTATAGAAAACAACGGTGTTCTTCGCCAGGCCCGATTTGTCGAGATAGTCCAGTACACGGCCGACGTTCTCATCGACCGAGGCGATGCACCGCAGGTAGTCCTTGATATATCTCTGATATTTCCAGCGAACCAGGTCTTTGCCCTGCAGGTTGGCTTTGCGGAAGGCTTCGTTCTTGGGCCCGTATGCCGCATCCCAGGGTTTCTTTTGCTCGGGGGTGAGATTTTTGGGAGTTACGAGTTTCAGGTCTCTTTCGGTCATCGTTTTCTCGATGTTCATGTCCTGTTCTTTGGCGGCTCTGCCCCGGTTGGAGTAGTCATCGAACAGGTTGTCTGGCTCCGGTATGGTTACATCGTCGTACATGGTCAGATATTTGGGCCCAGGCTCCCACTCGCGGTGCGGGGCCTTGTGGTGGAACATCAAGCAGAACGGCTTATCGCCCGGACGGTCTTTGAGCCATTTGAGGGCGTGGTCGGTGATGATGTCCGTTACGTAACCGGAATATTTCTTTCGCTCGCCCATCTCGATCATCGTCGGGTTGTAATAGACACCTTGCCCCGGCAGAATGTTCCAGTAATCGAATCCGGTTGGGTCTGTCTTGAGATGCCACTTGCCGATCATCGCCGTGTCGTAGCCGACCTCCTTGAGCAATTTCGGGAAAGTCTGCTGGCTGCCGTCGAATTTCTCTTTATTGTCTATGACACCGTTTATATGGCTGTACTTGCCGCTGAGAATAACAGCACGGCAGGGGGCGCAGATCGAATTGGTGCAGAAACTGTTCGTGAATCGCATACCTTCGGCTGCGATTCGATCGAGGTTCGGCGTCTTGTTGATTTTGCTGCCGTAGCAGCTAATCGCATGTGAGGCGTGATCGTCGCTCATGATGAATATGATGTTGGGACGCTTCTTCGCAGTCGTCTGGCCGATGCTGCTGCAGCTCGGCAAAATCGAGAGGGCCGCCGCGGAACCCGTGACATAGCCAAGACGTTTTAGAAATTCTCTCCTCGTCTGGTTCTTCATTGTTCTTCCTTTCTCAGATGTCGATAATAGATCTTGTTTGCTAATACTCTTTCTGATGGGAGTCGAATCTTTACTTATAGTCTTTTGCGTCAAGGCTGTCTTTGCAGCTCTTGCGCCACTTGATGAGCGTAGCCTTCATAGATTCGAGAATCTGTGGTTTTTCAGCCGCAAGGTCACTGTTTTCGCCGGGGTCGGCAAGCAGGTCGAAGAGCATATACGTCTTACCGCTGTCGCTGCTGTAGATTTTGTAGCGGTTGTCCGTAAGCGACAGTTGGCTATTTGACTCGAAGCCTATGGGTTTGGGGCGTTCGGTCATTTTGCTCTCAATCAACGGCAGCAGACTGACGCCGTCAATAGGTTCCGGCTGTCCGGTCATCTTGAAGCCGAGCATATCCAGGATAGTCGGGAAATAGTCACATGTAGAACATGGGATATCGGTTACTCGTCCTGCTTTGACGCGGGCGGGCCATTCGAGCAGACCAGGTACGCGAACACCGCCCTCGAACAAGCTGCGTTTTCGGCCCCGAAACGGCCCGGCGGAGCCGCGCGTTCGCCCCTGCTTGTTGTCTTTTCCTTCGGGCCCGTTGTCGCTGCAAAACCACAACGTGGTATTGTCGGATATTCCAAGCTCTCGCAGCTCGCTGCGAAGCTTGCCCACCTGCTCATCCAGCGCGGTGATACACGCGTAATAATGCTGCTCGTCTTCGCTGTACTGTGCATACATCTTTCGGTATTCCGGCCCGGCCACAACAGGCAAGTGTGGTGCATGGAACCAGATGACTGCGAAGAAAGGCCGGCCTTTACCCGCGGCATCTCGGATAAATGGAACGGCGCGGTCCATGATCACCCGGCTATCGTCGCCGTCAAGGTTTTCGGTCTCCTTTGAGCCGTCCTGTTTCCAATAGGAGGTCCCGTAAGGCTCATCTGTTTCCGGCTCTTTCATGGGATTCCACGTGGGGACCTTTGCTTCTGTCGAGAAGCATACGTCGAATCCGTTCTCCCACGGCGGCGAGTAGTGCTCGACGCTTCTTGGACCTCCGCGGTTGGAATCTTTTTCTTTCGTGGTAAGCGTTCCCAGGTGCCATTTCCCGAAATGACCCGTTGCGTATCCCTGGGTCTTGAGGGCCTCAGCCAAGGTAAATTCTTTCTTGGGCATATGCCCGGTGTTTGCAAAGAAGATTCCGTATCGATATGGGTGCCGACCGGTAAGGCAGCTTCCGCGAGTGGGCGAGCACACGGGCGCCCCGGAATAGAAGCGTCTGAATAACATCCCCGCTTTTGCCATCGCATCCAGGTTTGGAGTCTTGATGATCGAATTGCCGTTAAAGCCCGGGTCGCCCCAGCCCATGTCGTCCGCCATGCAAAGGATAATGTTCGGCGTCTTTGCGCCTTTGGTCTGTGAAAAAAGGGTCCGGGGCAGAGCCAGAGCTGCGGTGCCGCCCACAACGCAACGGAGGAAATCCCTTCTACTGGTCATCTGCCTGTCCCCTCAACCGGAACATAATCTAACTCTACGACTTTGAGAGCCGCGCCATAAGCTGGGACTCGATGTTATCATAAAAGCCGTGAGAGGCTTTGTCCAGTGAATTGATACTTTTATCGGGGATGACCGTGGAACGTGATACTCTAACCCATGATAAAAAGGGCCTGCACCAAATCTTTGGTACAGGCCCCCAAAATGCATTCTCATCTGGTACCATCAACTATGGCGGCGCTTACTGGCCTGCGGCGTTCTTCGGCGGATAGAGCCGAATATCGTCAATAAAGACCGTACCCGAACCACCGGGCTGCAAATTATTCTTGTCACCGAAGCCAACGGTAATCGTATTGACGTCGCTCAGATTTACGCCCTGGTCTGCAAATAGCTGCAGTGGGATCTTCCATTCCGTCCAGACGTCCATCCGTGTTACGCCGGGGTCGTCGTGGTACACCACGGCAGGTGCGCCTGTGGCGTTGGCTATCGCCACATACATCGGCGTTGCTACGTTGATCCAGTCACCCTTGAACCAGACGCCCAGCGTCTCGACGCCTTTTTCTGTCCAGTTGCGCGGATACGTCAACGTCCTGGTCGCCTCGGCGTACTTTTGATCAACGTCGTACAAATACGGCATCGACTGGCTTCCGCTGTGGACGATATTGGTCTCGACGTAATGCCCTCCCGCTGCAAAGTCCGGGTCGGGATAGCCGGCCGTAGCGCCGTTCGTTGTGGTCCCGAATCCGTCTATCCACGTATTCCATATCTCGTCGGGTGTATAGTCGTTGAAGTCCTCGAAGTCCTCGACGACAAAGAAATCAGCCGTAGTAAAGGGCCAGACGTTACCTTTCCACGGACTGCCGGGATTGGGGCTGTTCACCTCATCGATCCGCCAGTAGTAGGCGGTATTCCATTCAAGCAATCCGGGGTCATACTTCTCGGCAGTGAGCGGTGCAGTGCCTTTGTATTCGGGCGAGCCGGTGTTGGCGTTGCGCACGGCATCTTTGTCCGTGCCGAAGTATATTTGGTGCGAGGCGGCGTCGTCACCGGGGACCCACTTAAGAATCTGCGTGTGCTTTACATCCGTCGCGCCGTAAGGTGGCGTCGGGCTCCCGACCGCACCGACGGTTGAGAAGCTCCAGACTGTGCCCGGATGCGTGGCAACGCCGTCGAATTCATCGACGCGCCAGTAGTAAACCTTTGCCGGTTTAAGGTTGCTGGGAACATAGATCGTCAGTCCCGTTGGAGGAGCTGCGGCCGCGCTGCTCACAGTGTCGAAGTTATCGCCGAAATGCACGTAGTGCAGTTTGGCATTGAAGCCGGCCTGCCAACTTAGCCTCGCATCCAGGGCAACGGCCTCGCCGCCATCGACCGGATTGGG
>JBDREF010000037.1:0-2571 GCA_043820045.1 Planctomycetota bacterium
TGTTACGAAACCGCAAATATCGATAAATCATTACACTGCCAAAGGTTGTCTGAAGAAAACGAAAGATGAAAAAAGAGGAAACATGTTACTTGACAGCAGGCAGTCTTTCATGAATAGGGTGTGCAACTTGTTGCACACGCGTCAGGTTCCGCGTGGGCAAAAAAGACATTTGCCCACCCTACAACTGAGGTTTCATAGCTCAAAGTCAGTCTTCCATGTCAATGAAGTTCCCACGGGGCCCAGATGTTCTCCATAGCCCTTCGGCCAAAGCGTATCGGCGGCCGTCCCACCTCGAAGGCCCCCAGGTCGGGCGCCTTTCCCGCATAATCATCGTTGAAATTGGGAAGTCTGACTCCCGTATCAACAAGGGGATTGGGGACCGTCGTTACCGGGTCGGTAAGCGTGACGGTTTTATCTCCCTGCTGCATCGGGACCTTACCCCATTTGATCGTAGTCGTGGTTGACGCAGGATAGAACTCCAGGGCATACGATTTTATGAACGCCGGATTGCCTCGAATGCCGTGCCTTTCTCCGGCGACGCCTCTATCCATACCCGTAAACAGGTCGTAGTCGAAATCACAAGGGGTATCTCCCTGCCGCGATGACGTCAGCCGGCCCGGGCAGTCGAAAATGTTGTTTCGCGTCACCGTGTTCGGATTGACGTGGCCGCTGAAGACATGAAATGCGCCTTTGGGTTGAATGGATGTATTATGAAAAACGAACTTCCTGCCTCCTCCGAACTCGTCCCGCTCGCCGACTTTTATCATGCTCCCGCCTAACGGGTCGAGGTGTGTATGGCGGCTTTCTCCGAAGACGTTTCGGAAGATATACAACGGCCCTTTCGACGTGCAGGCGGTCGCGATATGCTGGAACGTTTTTTCGATGTAGTTGTTCCATATTCGAACGTTCATGTTCGCCCCTTCGCTTTCGATCGCATCGTCCCAGACGTTGGCGATGATGTTCCCGTAAATGTCCGAGTCGCGATTGGGGCTTCCCTCGAAACTGAAATTGGACCCGCCGCCGATGGCGTCGTTGTACCCGTGGTCCTCCGTAGAGCGAATCTCGTTGTAGCGAATGACGTTTCCGCCGCTCGAATTGATAAGGCTGATCCCCTGCGGGCCGTCCGGATGGCCCGTGTCCCAGTCGTTCGAGGCACCGCGAGGGTCTTCAATCAGGTTGCGCTGAATCGTGAGGTTGCCAGCGCCTCGCTCGGCGTAGATCGCGCTGTCCGAGCCGCCTTCGTTCCCGTAAGTCTGCGGGCCGCCCACTCGGCCCCAGAACGTGAAACGGCAATCTTCGATGACGTTGTCGTGACGGCGTGGTTTTACCAGCAGGCCGTGAATCGCGGCGTTCCGAAATTCGACTCCGCGAACGATGACGTAATCGGCGTCGATTACGCACGTGTAGTTTTCGGCATTTCGCACGTCAATCGTCGCCCTCGAACCTTCGGCCGGCGTGACCAGGTGATAACCTTCCGGCGTGCCGGATTCGGTAATGACCAGCGGCTTGGAAATCGCACCGCCTTCGAGGTAGGTTATCTTGCCAATCGGGAAACGGTCGTTTTTGGTCTCGCACGTCAGTTCGTGGATGCTATTGCCAAGAGTGATTTTGACGCCATAACTCGTGCCCGGCTTCAGCCCCACGATGCTTCCGCGGTATTCATTATCGCGCGGGTCATAAGCGAGCGGATAACCTTCCCGCCATGTGGAAGTGCCTTCTTCCCTGAATCGAATGTTGCATGCGCCGAGGTCGGGCGATTTGAAATACAGCCCGACGCACTCATAGGTGGCAACTGCATGGAAATCGCTTTCACCGGCGCCGCACAAGCTTGAAACATTGACTGTCGTGAACAAAAGAACGACCAGTAGCAGATTCTTGTCACGTCCGAATGCGTTCATAGAAACACTCCTAAACAGTTGAAGCAATATCACTTGACCTTCTGCGGCCAATCATATCAGGCAGGCCGTGCTTGTCAAGCGATGATGAAACCACCTGATCCGCCCTGCCGGCGTCAAAGCAGTTTCATCAAGGCCACGCCAAGAAAGATGACGCTTCCCGCGAATATTATGCAGCGCGACACCAAGTGGCTGCGGGCGTAAACGGGCAATTTGCGGTCGAGATAGAGCAAGGCGAAGCCGAGCAGGCCAAAGACGACCGCGTTCATGGAGGCGATCATGTTGATAACGACGGCAGGCTGCTTGTCGCCGAGAAGTATGGTCACAACCATCACGGCCAGATATGCACCCATTGCGAACCGATAGCTCTTAAGCCTGTTGGATAGTCGCGGCGAGAAGCCTTCCAGCATCGAAGCAATGGCCCGGCTCTTGCCGTCCATGCAGCTAACCACCGTGCTGAACAGGGCGAAGAACGCAACGACCAGGAATGTTTCCCGGCCGCGCGGGACCGAGTCGAGCATCGCGGACAAAGTTGACATGATCTGCTGCTTCGCCGGCACAATACCCTGAGCGTGCAGAGCGGCGACCCCCATGGCGAGGAACGAAAAAGAGATCCCGAGCATCAGCGCATACGAAGCGAAGCAGTCTATCCGCATTATCGACAACCACCGGCGAT
>JBDREF010000038.1:0-4450 GCA_043820045.1 Planctomycetota bacterium
CACAAACGGCCCATGGACAAAAGCCGGCGGCTCCCGGCCCGAAGACTGGCCGGTCTGGCTGAGAAACTACAGAGATTACTAATAGACTGCGGCACTTACGGCGTCAGGTACATTTTTTCGGTATTACCCGCATGTTTTGCCAAACTAACACCCGCTTTCTGTCCCTCGTCCCTCTGCCCTCATCCCTCTTCCTGCGTCCCTCAGCCGCCCCCTGGTCTTTTTTGTCATCTCGACCGGAGGGCCGCCAGCGGTGGCCCGGAGCGGAGAGATCTATTCAAACACCGCCTTCAGCAGCCCCCAGCCCCGCCTTTTTTCACTTTTTTTAAGTGTTTTTCACTTTTTTTGAAAATAACCATCAACATTTGCCCTTCGAGAATCGCTGTAGACGGATCTCTGGGGACACCATACATAGATATCACGATATCATCCGGGTCTTTATGACGGGAATGTTGGCCGAGCTGACGGTCAGAAGCGTTGAAATCGACCGGCATGTTTTGATATTATATACGCCGTAGCGCGTGTTTCTGAACTCGTATGGGAAACGTCGGCCGAGATCAAGAATCGCAAATTAACCGCGGCCTTACAGTGGAATATCTCAAGGAGTTGCACCATGGGTAAGATGATCACCGTCAAGTCCATTTGTGTTTTACTGATTCTGCTTTTGAATCAGAACGCCTTCACCCAACAGCCGCAGCGCCCGGCGAGTAATTCGTGGGCGGAGATTCGGCGTTTGTCTGCTGAAGACCATCGGAAAATGATGGACCTTCTGGGCATTAAGTCGCTTCGGCCGGGAAGAAACGGCATGGACCCTAATGCGCCGAATTACGCTAATTACGATGAGTCCAGGGCCAATCCCTATCCGAATCTGCCGGACCCGCTCGTATTGAAGAACGGCCGGAAGGTCGCGACGGCCCAGATGTGGTGGAATCAAAGACGTCCGGAGATCGTAGAGGACTTCGACAGGGAAATCTACGGCCGAGTCCCCAAGAACACCCCCAAGGTGAATTGGGAGCTGACCAGTACCACCAATGAGACTAACGGCGATGTGCCGGTCATCACCAAACAACTCGTGGGCCACGTTGACAATTCATCATATCCGGCCATTACCGTCGATATCCAGGTCACGTTGAGCACCCCGGCCAACGCCGCGGGTCCCGTGCCGGTTATCATGGAGTTCGGCTTTGGCGCCGGTTTTGGCAGAGCCAGACCCGGGGGCGGGCCCAGTTGGCAACAACAAGTGCTCGCGAAGGGCTGGGGCTACGCCACCATTCGCCCCAATAGTATTCAGGGCGACAACGGTGCCAGCCTGACTCAGGGCATCATCGGTCTGTGCAACAAGGGCCAGCCCCGCAAAGCCGATGACTGGGGCGCCTTGCGTGCCTGGGCCTGGGGCGCCAGCCGTGCCCTGGATTACTTCGAGACCGACAAGTCTGTGGATGCCGGGCAAGTCGGGCTTGAGGGTCACTCACGATATGGCAAGGCAGCGCTTGTCGCCATGGCGTATGACCAGCGTTTCGCGATCGCTTATGTCAGCTCGTCCGGCGCAAGTGGCGCCAGTCTTTTCCGACGCGATTGGGGCGAGATAGTGGAAAACGTCGCCGGGTCGGGCGAATACCACTGGATGGCCGGCAATTTTCTCAAGTACGCCGGGCCGTTGACCTGGGACGATTTACCCATTGACGCCCATGAGCTGGTCGCCCTGTGTGCCCCGCGTCCTGTGTTCATCAGCGGCGGCTCGAATAATGGTGATGCGTGGGTGGACGCCAAGGGCATGTTCCTGGCCGCAGTGGGTGCAGGACCGGCATATAAACTCCTGGGCAAGACGGATATGGGGACCACTGAATTTCCTCCAATAGAAACCGCACTGATTGACGGGGAGGTGGCCTTCCGCCAACATAGCGGCGGGCACACCCCCGGCCCAAACTGGCCCACGTTCCTGACGTTCGCCCAAAGATACCTTCACGCGAACCAAGAGGTATCAAAATAGAATGTCTCTTCGTCCTTCCAATTCATGACGCTGGCGGGCGCACTTGAGCACGTCCTTGGCGGGAAGTTGGAATGCTTCGCTTCGCAAGAGACCAGGGACGAGTCGGACAACTCCGAGATGCTGAAGGCGCATACCCTTAGCTCCGTCATTCACACGCTCAAGCGGCGCTATGCCATGTCCGGCGCCTTATTGACGGATCAGGGATTCCAGCGGCTCTTGCAGAGAATGCGAAAAAGAGGAGAAAAAGCTGATGCGAGGTGAAATCTTCGTTACTTTGACCTGAATTTGTGCCTTTCTGGGGTAGAGAAGTGAAGCTCCGAGACGTTTTTGGGGCATAGCTGAAGAAAGGAGACATATCATGTTGGCACAAAAATACCTGAAAAATCCGGCGACGGCGCTGCTCATGCTTGCTTGCGCCCTGATTTTCGTTGCGGAGCCGGCTTTAGCAGCGAAGAAAGACGCAAAATCAAACAGCTCATCCCAAAGTGCTCAGGCGGCCAAGCCCGCGCCTGCGCCGCAGGCCTCACGGCCATCGAGTACGAGCACCAGCCGTAGCAACGTCGGCAGCTCGCGATCTGTGAGTTCTTCGAGCAGGCCGAGCATTTCGTCTCCGAGCCGGAGCACTTCGACAAGAAGCATCACGAGCCGTGCGCCCACGACGAACCGGTCACGGGTAACGATACCCAGCCGCAGTTCCACAACGATAACATCAAGCCGGATTACTCCATCCCGGCCGTCAGGCAATGTGAGCGTCGGCAGACTCCCTTCAAGCTCTTCGTCCGCTGGAAGGTCAACAGGGTCGGTCAGTATCGGCAGCTCCCTCGGCAGAAGCTCGACGGCAACACGTTCCAGTGGGGCAAGCTCGAGATCGAATGTTGGCAGTCGATCCACGACGAACTCAAGCGGCAGGATAAGCTCTTCCGTATCGTCGCGCATCGGCAGTTCGATCACGACACAACCGCCATCCATTTCCACCCCGAGGACGCAGCCGGATTCGACTTCGGGCCGGTCCAACTCGACGAGCATCCCTTCGGCCAGTTCGAGACTGAACCGCGGCGGTTCAATCACGGCGACAGCGCCGTCAGCAACGAATTCGAATTCGTCGCGTTCCAGTTTAAGCTCACGTCTCGGCAGCATGCTCGCCAAGAGAACGGCATCCACATCGATATCCAAAGACACGCCGACAACCGAATCGCGTTCGCGAATCGGCAATATTATCGGAAGAAATAATCCTCCTTCTTCCACTGCGGCGAAGTCCGTCACGGCCCCGAGGGGCCGTGACGGAGCTGCAAGCTCAGGCAACGGCGCCAACTCCTCGGGCAGGACCTCGCGCATCGGCAATTTGATCGGCAAGAGAACACCGTCGATTCCGGACAACGCGAAACAACCGGCCGCTACGCTTCCTTCGCGAGAAGCTAAATCGAGTGCGCGAGCCGATGGCGCGACCGCCACGGAACGGGCCAATGGGTCCGCGAGAGCGCGAGATGCAGACCGCAAGGCAACAGACGGCAGGCTCAGCCCCCAGCGAGAAGGCGGCACCGCAACCGCGCCAGTCGCCGGCACACGGCAGGCCAAGGACGCCGGCGCCAGAGCTGCCGAGCCATCATCCGGCAGCTCTCGCACGCTGCGTAAGGTCGGTGCGCCGGAACAGACCACGGTTGTCAACAGGGTCCCGTCCGCAGAAGCGGTCCGCGTCAGCCGTTACAGCGCGGTAAGACCTGCAACCGTAGTGTACTACGACCAGCCCCACCTGATCAGCCACAGCTACCACTACGACTATGCCTATCGAGACTACCACGGGCTGCTGTGCCATCGGATCGTCTGGCCAAGCTATTGCTTCGGAGTGTACTACAATTGCGGGCCGCGGTTCTCCTTCCGGTACGTCTATCCGTACTACCACCGCAAGTACCTGTTCGTCAGTCTTGGCGGGTACTGGCCGGTAAGCTACAGTTACCTCCGCTACTACTGGTACGGCAGCCATCCGTACAACTGGTACGGCTACTATCCGGTAGCCCGTGAAGTGCAGGGCGACACGTATAACTACTACACGTACAACTACTACAATGATGGCGAGGCCGTACAGACGAGCAGCGTGGTAGATCCATCGGTTTATCAGAATATGGCCCAGCAGAAGGCCGAACCTGCCGAGCAGACCCTGGCCGACACATACTTCGAAGAGGCTGTGAAGATATTCGAGGCGGGCCGTTACAGCGCCGCCGTCGAGAAATTCGCCAGGGCAATGGAGCTTGCTCCGAATGATATGATACTTCCATTTGCCTATGGACAGGCTCTTATGGCGAACGGCCAATATCCGGAGGCTGCGGAAGTACTCCGGACGGCACTGGCCAAGGTTTCGCCGGACAAGGAAGGCGTTTTCTATCCTCGCGGCCTGTATCCCGACGAAAAGACGCTTCTCGCACAAATCGACGAACTGGCGAAGAAGGCCGAGTTGTTCAGCTCTGA
>JBDREF010000039.1:0-8738 GCA_043820045.1 Planctomycetota bacterium
AAAGGATTGTGCTTGGCCGGGTGATATCGCTGGTGAATGCCGTGACACATTGCGAGAGCCTCGTCAACCATGCCCTCCCAAACCATGTGGCCCGCTACCTGGTACTCGATGCCCGTCCAGACCTCACTTTTATACCGGACTCCCTCGGCGAGATACTCGCTCTTGGGCCAGGTGCACGTGAACAAACCCGGCTCACCGGGTCTTGCGAACCATCGTTCCGGTTTATGCGCAGCGTTATACGGCCCCACGTCCGGTGCCCAGTTATACTTCCAGACCGATTGCAGTGCCTTCTTGACATATTCGGGCGGATAAATATAGCCCAGACCGAGCTGGTGCGCCCAGCCCTGGCCAAAAAGCTGGTCGGACAGGCAGCCTTTGGCGTACTGAAATTTGGGATGCTTCTGCAGGTCGACAAGCTGGATGAAATATTCGCCGTCCCACATGCGTTCGACCGTGAGCCGGCTGCCGCTGGCGAATATTCTGGCGGCACGTTCGGCGAATTGTTGGTCTCCCATCTCTTTCGCCATTTCTTCGCCCGCACGCAATGCCGCAAGGTAGAGTGAGCCGACAAACGTGTTCGGTCCCTCGAAATTGATGTCGAACGTGTTATGCTGGCTGGCTTCGATCAGGCCGTCATCGTTGCCATCCTGGCCAATGGAATACTCCAGCGTTTTTTTGATTCGCGGCCAGTTGCGCTTCAGAAAAGCATCATCCGGCGACATCAGGTGTTCGCGATAAGCTTTGAGCACGGTGCCGCACTGGCCGTCCGCGGCGTAGGCCCGATTGCTCCTGAAACCAACCAGGCCGCTCTCAGATGCGAAGCCTTCACCTAAGTCCTGCATCTCTCGGGCACTTCGCTCGAGCTGCGGGAACAGACGCGCCGGAGCATGGGCATAGTTCCACACGTGGGTGCAGGTGCCCGTACAGCATCCGACGCCTTCCCATGCCCAGAAACGCCCGTTTCCCCACCATTGGCAGGTGTCCGTCGCCAGGTTGGATACGGTCGAATGGAGACGGAAGAGCAGCCACCGCGGCAGCGTGCTGTACTGGTAGTAGGTCTTGTACCACTTGGCGGTATCGCCGGAGAGGCGGTCCCAGTTATCGAGTACGTAATGGGCGACCTCGGTGGCGCTGTCGAAGCGGGTGGCGTATTCGTGGCCGTTTTCGTGGTTGGGAAAGAACCAAGCCAGGACAAATATGAATGCGTGACTGCCGCCGGGCTCCATATCCACCATCCGAGCAGCCAGTGCAGAACTGCGTCTCTCAGTTACCGGGAAAGCAACGTTCTCTTCGGCGACGAGTTCGACAGGCCGGCCTGCAAGATTCGCAAGCAGTCCCTGCACATCATCAGGCGACGCTCCATTCTGCGAAACGGCCAGCACCATCGAGCCGTAATCGGGGAGCTTTTCGATTGGGCCGACAGGTCCTTTCTGAGGCTCGTCCGCCAGTTCAATCTGGTCAACGTTGATGTGCCCCCAGCCGCCCGAAAAGCGGTCCACAATCTGAATCTTTGCCGCCTTGCCCTCGAAATCGCGCACATCCCAGAAATGCCCGGAAAGCTGCTCTTTGTTCTCGCCTTTGGCCGTACGTACAATCTTGCCTTCCACGTACAGGTTCATGCAGGTCTTGTCCGCCTGACCGCCGCCACCGATAAGAAAGTTGATGAACTTACGCGATATCTCGAAGGATGGGGACGTGAGAGTACCGTGAGGTCCGTCTCCTCCCAGGAATGTGTTCACGAGCCCTTTTCCCAAGAAGCCGCTTACTTTCTGCTGGCCTTCGAGCGTACCCGCAGCAGGGCCCTTTCCGAAAGCTTCGCCTTCAACTTGCCATTGGCCGTAGTCAGTACCTTCGAAGTCCGCCAGTACTATCTTCGCCCGCGGCTCCACAGCCCCTTCGGGCAGAGGCGCCTTCTCGGCGGTATGAACAACCAGGGTGCGGCCCTTTTCGTTGACGAGCCGCGTCCGTCGCAGGGCGTGTACCGCATTTGCCGAATCGATCAGGACGGCGTTCTCAAGCCACCCTAAGACGTTCGCCTGTACCTTTTGGTCGGACGTATTCTCAACGACGACGCTGAAAAGCGTCGCCGGAAGTGCGGAATCCTTCGCGTTGAGCGGAATAAAGGGAGAAGATGACGTCAGCTTCACACTCACGGGAAACCCTTCGTCACGGTAGCGAACGAAGCCGATGGGATATTCGCCGCTGAACTCGACAGTCCCAAAATCGCGGTCCAATGGCTTCGTGAAAGTCTTGCCGTCTTTTTTCACGACCACGGCAAAACCTGAATCCACGGGGGAATCGGGCCTGTACGTACGGTAGCAATCCGATCCGTACCCGGAGAAAACATGGCGGTTGAAAATCTGCCAGGCGCCGAGGGTTCCATCGCCCCTTAGATACAGTTGCCCTGTTCCTATCCCGCCGACCGGCATACCGATTGTATCCAGATCATTGCCATCGTAGGATTCCTGCTCGCCGCGCTCGAAGAGCCGCTGCACCGTTTCCTGAGAAAGCATCTTATCGGCAGGAACAAGATGTTCCGTTTTCTTCTCGCTCTCCCTGGCCATGCCGAGAAAGGCCAGAAAAGAGCCGCAAAGTAAGCTTGCGATTAGAATTGTCCGTAACTTTCTCATCTCTCAATCCCTCTGTTTTCATTGATGGAATAATTGCATTTATCGTTCCCGGGCTTCGAGGACCCGACGTTCAAGTTCAACAGCCAATAAGGTCGGCTCCACGATATGCAGATTGTTCAAAAGAGGTTCGGTGTATTGTATGTCCCCGTACTCGGCCCCGTTGAAATGGTGCTGTTTGCCCACGTGGTTGTTCCAGTCCACGCCCTCGGTCAGAAAACCGTGCTCGCCGTGATGATGTTTGGCAATCGCCCGCAGGATGGTCAGCGCGTCGGCAAGATATGCGCTGGTTTCGGTATCGATATAAGCTTCAATATATGCCAGTGCCGCCTCTGCATTTTCCCAGAGGTACGCCGTATCCCAGCTTTTTTCCATAAAGAGCAACCCTTTGGTCTGCACGCCGTTTCTGTCTTCGGTCATTTTGAACCGGTCAAGGCCGGCGAGGCATCTTTTGTAGGAAAAATCGCGGATTGCCTCATCACCGAGCAGCTTGGCAGCTTGTCGCAGTACGCGAAACGCCACGGCGTAGGCAACATCTTCGTACTCGTCATACGTATCGTGATTAATGCTCCCGAAGAATCCTCCCGCCTCAATGAATACACTCACTTTTCGTCTGATCTTCTCTGTATAGTCTGCAAGCCCTCGACTGGTAAGTCCCGTGTTGAGCTGGATGATGAAAAGGCCGTCCGCACTTTTCTCGAATAAGATATCTGAGTCGCCGTAGGCATTCTTAGGATAATGACTTCCATCAGGCTCGTAGCGTCGGGGGTACCACCCATTTGACGTGGACTTCACATGGGCGTCGAGCCATGCGGCGGTTTTGACGGCTGTGCTGCGCATTGTGAGCCGGCGCTGCCCGTCAAGCTTGTCACTGAAAAGTAGAAGCTGATATGCAACTTTGGCCGTCGAACCGGGACAGAACCAGTTGTTCTTATGCTGATAGTTCAGGCAGAATCGGTTGGTAGTGGTCTCACGGTAGCCGGTTATGAATCCTGTTTCGTAATCGATGAAGCCATCCTCCAGGACGTGGTCCAAGAGTAACATTGCTTTTTTCACCAGAGCCGGGTCCTTGTTGTGCCCGGCAAACAGGAAAAGCTCGTAAGCGCCGCCGACTGCATTTGTCGCCCAGCCCGGCCCTTCGAGGTTTCCGAAATCATGCCAGCCCATCACATTTCCATCCTTATCCACAAAGCTCGATTTGCTGCAGAGCTTTCCTTCATAAGGAATCAAAGTAAACTCGGCGAATCGAACCGAATCCCGCGCCGAATCCAGAATTGTATAAGATGTATCCTCCGGCAAATAGAAACCGGTTTGGACTTCTTCAATTTTGAGATAATCGAGGCCAAACATGTATTTCTTCACCGCCTTTGGGTTGGTGCCGACAATCTCAACTCTCAACGTGTGCCGCCCCGCGTCAAGCTGATGTATTCCCATATCCAGTTCGCCGGTCGGAATCACGCCATTGTTGAAAAGGTCGATGGGTTTACCGAGCTTTTCGCCGTCCAGATAAAGTTGCACGATGCCGTAGTCAATCGCTTTTGTAAGCGCGATCTTCAGCCGGTATTTCCCGGCTTTTTCCACGGGCACGGCCAGATCGAGCGTATCGCCAGGCTTGGCATCCGTCCACCACAGGTGGGCCTCTCCGCTCCACTGCGCACCATAGCCGCTTAAATCCTGCGGCCCGGCGTTTCCACCTGTCTTTGCCAGAACCTTGATCTGTTCTCCTTCCAAAGCACCTTTGACTTTGAAAATCTCAATTGGGGTCCAGTACCCCTTGCGCTCCTCAACGGGTGCGGGCCCGTAGGGGTCGGCCTGTCCGGCCGCCTGATACCAGTACGCCGTAGCGGCGTAAAGTGTGGGCTTGCTGTTGGGATAGTACTTCTCAATCGCAGCTTCAAAGGATTTCTGGAACGGCACGTTGTCGGTGATATGCCAGCGGTTCACAGATACGTGGCCGCGGTTGTTCATACTTATAGTCTGATTGTGATAACAGTTCTCAAACAGCGCCGGATCGCACCATGCGTAACCGAAGTAGTCTTCCGAACCGGTGCCTATGGTCGAAGGGAACTTCTCGCCATCTACGAAGAATTTCTCATCCCCCTCGCCCCACCACCCTCCGCGAGGATTCCAGACGTGCAGCATGACCCCGCAGAAACGGCCGCGGCCCTCGGTCTTGAGCATAGCCCAGTCAATGGCTTTGCGCTCGGGCTCTTCGGGCAAGAATACGTCACGATGCCATTTGGCGTGAAACCGCCCGAATAGCTCGATGGGCCGTCGCAGAGGCTCGTATGTCGCCCACAGGTCCAGCGTCCGCGGCTTTTTCCCCTCGTTGATGAACTCGAACTTCGTCGACGTGGCGAAAGGCATGTACCAGTTGCAGTAGTAGCCCTCCTCGGTCATGCCCAACGGGAAGGACCGGTAGAGGTTCACGCCGGGAGCGGTACCGAAGAAATCGCCCAGTGGCGACCACACGGCGAGCTGGTCCTCGTCATCCCAGGTGATCTGCAGCACGATGTCTCGCAGGGCCTCAATCTCGTCTTCGCGGTTGTCAAACTTGCCGTTGACGCCGAAGCCCGTCACGGCCCGCGGCCCATCCAGCATCGCTTCGAACCGGTCTCCCGGCTCGATCGTCACAGTCGTCTCAGCATGTTCTGCATCTGCCGGCAACCCAGCCGGCGCGGGTCCACCTTTGCTGAGAATCTTGTTGGCCTCGTCGAGGGCCGCATTCTCCTCGGCGGACAACTGCCGCTTGAACGTCGGAAGGACCGTGCCTTTCGGATACGTGGTGTAGGTGAAATGGTAGTATCGGCCCCAGTCTCCTTCGCCCACTATCCTGCATGATTTCTGGTAGGGTATGGGCACATAGCAATTGCGGCCTCGCGCGGCGGTGTGCACCAGTGCCGGACGCGTGAACGGCTCATTCTGACCGTTGAAGTAGCCATCGAAAGGCAAATCGACCGCCGGCTCATCGGCACCGTCAAGATAGATTTTCACGTGTCCCTCTTTTGCCAGCGCCGACCAGATTCGCCAGATCACACCGGGGCCTTCCATCTCCGCGAAGACAATCCCGCCGTTTTCTTCGCGGATAATGCCGGTGCCGTCGCCGTTGGCCGACCATTCGATGTACTCGCCGGTCGTCTCGTCGTACTTGCTGCGCCGGTCGTAGCTGGACCATTGTTGGCATTTTTCACCGGCGGCAGGTAAAGTCGCCAGACGCTCCATATCGGTGAGGCGATCTATAAGATGAACATAAGTCAACCGCTCGGCAGCGACAACAGGCGATATCCCGCTGCCCCCGAATAAGGTGAAAACCGCTACCCCCATGACGATTGAAGAAGAAACGGAGAACGTCCTCATAATCCACTTCCTTTCCTTGCTGAAAGAAACACTGATTCCAGGAAGTGATTAGTTTACAAAAAAAGACTCCCCTTTGCCAACGTATCATCAAGAAAAATCACACGTTGAAAAGGGGAGCCTGTGCTCGTTTGAGCAATTTCAACTCGGGCCGCAAGTCCGGCAGGCCTTAATTGGGATACTTTACGGAGCAGCCGTAAGATTTCGTATTAGGGGTGCTTACCTTTCCGCCCGCGTTCAGCTCAGCCAGAGCCTTGTCAACATAGTTAACCAGCTTCTGGCCTGCCGGCGCCTTACCCATCGGCGAGTTGTCGATGGCGCCGTCATAAACAATGTCCCCGTTGGTATTAATGATGAACATATGCGGTGTAGTCTTGGCGCCGTAGGCGCGGCCGACTTTACCTGACCTGTCATCAAGAACAGGGTATGTAAGCTTATGTTTCCTGGCGAATTCATGGTTCGCCTGCGGCGTGGTGCTGCTTGTGCTATTGACGGCAAGCCAGACTACACCCTTGCTCTTGTGCTTCGCGGCAAGGTCGCCCATCGTATTGGCCGTCTCGTGATGATACAGAGAAAAAGGACACTCGAAATTGAACCACTCGAGCACCACAGTCTTGCCCTTGTAGTCGGACAGGCTGACCGGTTTGCCGTCGAAGCTTTGCAGCGTGAAGGCCGGTGCTTTTCTGCCGGAATCTGTCCGGCCGGCATCTCTCAGCGGCCTGGCCGGCCGTTCTCGAGGCGGTCTGGCCGCATCGGCGCCAGGCTCGGCCCCTATCCGCCCTTCGGCGCTGCGGGATTCGCCCAGATAGGCGGCGATAAGCTTTTGAAGGCGATTGGCCGTCTGCGTCGCTTCTTCCTTTACAGCCAAGTCGTGAATCTCCTTTAGCTCGCTGATTCTAGCCCGGGACTCCGATTGGAGCCGCCCCGGGGCTTCGAGTTTGGCAAGTTGTTGCTCAATCGCCCTAATCGCCATTTGTCTGTCTCTGACCGCCCCGGCCATCTTTTCTCTCAATTTGGCCCTGTCTTCTTCGGAGAGGTCCTGAAACCGGCTTTGGACATCAGGCATGTCGTTGACGGCAGCCTTCAGCTTGGCGAGTTCATCTTCAATCGCCGCAATTGCCTTGAGCTGTTCTTCCCGCCCCATGCCGCCGGGCCTGAATATAGCCCTGTCACGCATTTCAGCCCTGAACTTTTCTCTCTCCTCTTCGGACATATTCCGAAGCCTTTCCCTCATGTTCTGCCTTTGCTCTGTCTGGCCGGCACCTCTTTCACCCCCTGGGGCCAAGCCCTGCCCGAACGCAATGTATGCCATCACCGGAACGGCCAGAACAATGACTATGGAACTCATGTACCTCTTCATAGCTTCAGCCTCCCAAAAACAAATTACCAAGTCCAATCTCAGCCAGCCTGCGCAGCCGAACCAAGGTCCTTATAACAAAGCGAACCTGCCCCGGAGACGCCGGGGCAGGCCGCCTAATATTACTACTGCTTAAATTAATAAAATGTTCGGTTGCTGTCAAAGCCCCCGCAGTTGACTCAAGCCTGGCCGCATTCGACCCGGTACCAGATTGCCTATTGTCCTGAGCGCCTTTGGCCGCCGCCCTGAGCGCCCTGGCCCGATCCCTGCCTGCCTCCAAACCCTCTCTGGCCGCTCGCTCTGGCAATCAGCCCTTCAACAAGTTTGGCGGTCTCAGTGGCCTTCTCTTTTACCGCTGACTCCTGGACCGGCTTGAGGTCGCTCGTACTGAGCAGCACGTACTGCACGCCCTCTTCCTCGGGCGCCCTGCGGCCTTGGAGCTGGAAGACCTGTGCCATGATGGTCTGGAGGATCTTGTTCCGCTCCTGGTAGACCTTTGTCATTTGCTCTCTGAACTTGGCTCTTTCGTCCTCGGACATGTCCTGAAACGAACCCTGAGGCCTCTGGATATCTGCCTCAGCTTTGAGTTTGGCCAACTGAGCTTCAATCGCTTCGATCGCTTTTAAACGCTCTTCACGCCCCATAAACCCGCCTCGACCTTGCCCGGACCTTGCCTGCTGGCCGTATGCGCCCCAGACCATTGCCAAAACCACCAGGCCGGCAACCGCTGAAATCAGATACCTCTTCATAATAATGACCTCCGAAAAAGTTGAACCTTGAAACGAAACCAGTTCCCGCCCGCAGCAGGATTAAGCTGGCAACCGTTATGCAAGGACGCAGCCGGAGAGCCTTTTATTGCCGGAAATCCGAAAAAAGTCCCAAAATCACAATCGGATTAAGGATACTGGCAACTCTCATGCCGGTAACCGCCCACGGGAATCCTATATGGCGGCTTTATACCCTATTATCGGCGGGGTTAGATTGCATCTTTAACTTCGGTCAAGTAAGCGGAAATTTCGGCCAAAGTCTTTTCTCTGTCACCCAGGTTACTCTCAATCATCCCTACGATCTTGGAGCCGATGATTACCCCATCGGCCCCCGCCCGGGCGACCGCCGCGGCGTGCTCGGGCTTGCTGATTCCAAAACCTACGCACACCGGCACACAGGTAAGTTCCTTCAATCGGCCGACCAGCCCTTCAATCGTATCGGATAGCTCTGCTCTGCTGCCGGTCACTCCCAACACCGAGACAGTATAGATGAAGCCGGTGGTCCTGGAGGCAATCAATTTCATTCTCTCGGGATGGGTATTCGGCGTCACCATGAAGACGGTGTCAAGACCCGCCGCGGCGGCAGGGCCTATAATTTCATCCGCGTCGTCGATACTCAAATCGGCAACCAAA